>DLXM01000366.1 GCA_003448835.1 Bacteroidota bacterium
CTTCAGGCTTCTGGTAATTTGATAGCAGGCTATCGATTAAATCATTGGGTAGGGCTTTTTGTGTCGTCATTTTTATTCCATTTCTGAAAAACGCAGTTTCCTGCAAAATGACGTTTACACAAAATTATTTACACCCTCGATGATTTTCACCCATTTTAAGAATCGCTCATTATGAATTTAGTTGCAGGGGTAGATGTTGGTGGCATTAAAAAAGGATTTCATGCCGTCATCACCAAAAATGGCCAGTATCATTCTAAATTCAAATCCACATCCCCAACATAAATAGCATCATGGGTTCATTCATTCAATCCAGCAATTATCGCCATTGATTCCCCATGTCAGTTCGCAGCCTTAGGTAAATCCAGAAAACCAGAGCGAGATTTGATGCAGGCTGGGATTCATTCATTTTTTACCCCTACTGAAGAATTAGCCCGTAACAGCAGATTTTATGACTGGGTATTTAATGGGATGGCGCTATATCAATCTCTCAGCTATCCAGTATTCTCAGGCAAATTCGAATCTACTGGCTTATGCATTGAGACCTTCCCGAACGCTATTGAGAAAATCATGCTACCCCAATCCAGCATAAGGGTAGGTGAGAGTAAAAATGCAGTAAGGCGCTTGGTGCTGGATAGACTGGGCTATGCTGCGGAAGAGTTGCCCAGCATGGATTTCGTGGATGCTGCTTTATGTTCGATTGCCGCAGAACGATTTCATTACGGCAAATATCGATTGTTCGGTAATTCGATAGATGGGTTTATAGTTACTCCCATTTAAAAGTCTATTAATAACTTCCCTTGCCGGGTATCAGATGTCTGACTCCACCCCTAGGATTGTCAACATCACCATTACGTCTTGGAATTAAATGGATGTGGGCATGAAAAATTGTTTGTCCAGCGGACTCCCCATTGTTCATCCCAATGTTAAAACCTGCCACTGATTTATCCTCAGCTTCAATTTCATTTTTTAGCTTTTGGATTAATTGGTTGCAAGCATTCACCTCGGATGTAAAGAGGCCGAAATAATCTTTTACATGCCTTTTTGGAATGATGAGTGTGTGGGAGTCAGTAACAGGAAACCCATCCTTTATAGCATAGGCGAGCTCATTTTCATGAATGACTCTTTCTTTGGAGATATCGCAAAACATGCATCCATCATTTCGCTTATTGTATGACTCCCTGACCTTTGTGAAATCAGTATCATCTCGGTCCCGTTTCATGGCATTACAGCTGTAGCAAAGTGCCTGAAGATTGCTTATGTCATCAGAACCGCCTTTATTTCTAGGAATTATGTGGTCAACCTCCAAAGCTTTAATCTCATTGGATACACCGCATAGCTCACATCTAGTTCCGGCACGTTTGAGTACTCCATAGCGGACGGTGCCAGATATCAAACCAGATGAAAGTTTACGATGCTGCCAAATCCGCTCACCACGCTTTTTGGAATACTCATCAATCTTGGTCTTACATAATGCAATTAGAGTCTGAATCTCCTGTTCAGTGAGATTCTGAAATCCGACTATTGAGTAAATTTCTTTTTCTTTTTGTACAAATCCATGATTTCGTAAAACACGCCCAACCATCGTGTTGGTTATCTTTTTATAATAATCAACCTGACTCTCATCTAATACCAATATGGCCTTGGCAATTTCTTCGCTAGTGAGGCTTCCATTAGATTCCAGCAGACTTTTAAGCATAACTGGATGGTACACATGAGACATTCTCATGTGATGCTGTATAAAATTTAAAATTTCATCGTATGACACAAGGATGAGCCTTATTAATGATTTTTTTAAGTATATGTTTTGAATATTTTATGGCCAGCTGTTATTTACCCCTGAAATACTATTCGTCTGTGGTATGCCAAATATTCTTTTTGCTTATCATAAAAATCACCTACGGATACTGAAGAGGATATACCCCACTGACTGAGTACATCTTTATTTGCCTTTTCAGAGATAAGCAGCATTCCATCATCACTGAAACTTATATAACCTTTATCAAAAAGAAAGTCTATGTGCGGTGCTAATAGCAATCCGTTGTATCCATCCAATCGCTCATGATTTGAGGAATCTCGCCACGGTTTGATATGACTTGCTCTTAAATATTCTTTAGCGCTTACGCCAGTTATACGACAGGAATTTTCAATACGTTCAAGATTTGTTCTATAAACACCCTGGCCACGCCTTGACTTGACTATCTGTTGCTTCTCCGTACTTCCTAAATTATTGTTTTGTCTAATCTCATCTTGGATTCTGTCGGATTCGACTTCAATAACATCTTGTGGCATCAACCCCTTAATAATGATAGTTGCTTCTTCACCTATTAGGTCAAGAAGGGCTTTTGCAAATGGCTCTGGCAAGGATGTCAAATATAAATTCTGGTTTCCGTTTCCATTAATTTGGAGTGGTGAATATTTTTCAGGTAAAAATGGGAGGAGATAACTTATTGAATCTTTTGGCCTTACTTGATTATTTAGTTCATGATAATTAACGTTTACACACCATCCCTCATTGCCCCAGTTCTCAATAGCATCAAAATCGCTTGGCTTTGATGCGGAATATCCTTCTGATGTTATGACGCCTAATGCTGCTATTCTGGTATCTGAAAATGAGAACAAGATATCACCAATTTTGACCTTAGTCATATTGTCATAATAAGGATTCATTCCACCGTTCTTGTTGACCTTTGGCGACCACATATAGCCTCCATCAACCTCAAGCTTATAGGTCTGATTTTGATTTACCCACCAGTAATTCATTTATGGATTCCTCATTACTATTGCTAATTACCTGAGTCCCTAAAAAACTGTTCTTGTGCTTTGGCTGAATTTGAAATGAACTCTCGATAGGATGTCATTGGAAATATTAACTATTTTGCCTTATATAACGTCTGAGAATCACTAAGCACAATACACCAACAACCCTAACAGCAGTCAGAATCGTATTTAGCATGGATATCTCAATGCTACCAAACAATTGATTTACCTGTGAGAATGGCCATAGCGGTCTATTATCGTCATGCATCAGGGAATCTAGAAAAGATGAGTCCATGCTCCAGATAAAGCACTAGACCGACATTAGGCCTCTTAGTGTATTGGCAACATTCCAGAGCTGTTGTTGTAATTGGCGACGGAGTTCTTCTGAAATTCTGCTCTTTCTGGTTTATTGGTTATTAGTTTGAGGATAGCAAGACTAGGGGGATTTTGCTAGAACTGTGCCAATGTTAAAAATCGTCCGTTTTCTAACAGTTATATAAAGGTGCTATTTACTATGTTAGAAAACGTCAATTGATATTTCTAACAGTTTTAGATATACTAACATCGTTTTCTAACATTAGGAGAAGCGATGGCGATTTTTGGATATGGGCGAATTTCAAAGACTAATTTACATATTGAAAACCAAAAGTTAGAAATTGAACGTGCTGGTTATCAATTAGATTTAGTCACCGTAAAGGAATGTAGCCCACATCAAAGTGACCGGAAAATTGGAAGAAGCAAAATCCACCACGATTTCTCCGGAATGTCTGTTACCGTCATCCGAAAAGTCAAAGAAGCGGTTCTCCTCTCCGGGTATGGGATTATAATAGTCGAACAAGGTAAATTCAAAATTCCCAAACGATAAAACTGGATAGAGATCAATTTCACTGTAACTTTCGTCGAATGTATA
Organism: Bacteroidota bacterium; assembly: GCA_003448835.1. Classification (GTDB taxonomy): domain Bacteria; phylum Bacteroidota; class Rhodothermia; order Balneolales; family HLUCCA01; genus UBA11400. The sequence continues at coordinate 3,668 of DLXM01000366.1, forward strand.
GGATGCCCAGACATTGAATGTAAAATTTTTATGGCCAAAGGCAATTTGGGGTTCAATGGCGGGACCATTTCCGAAAACATTTCCACGCCAGTAATGTCTGCTTAAAACATCAACCTGCCAGGTAAGCCTGTTTCCTTCACCAGCCATCAGGTCAGTGGTCAGGACAATAAAAAAAATAAGCAGGAAACGCCTCATTACTTATCATTCCAATCCCCGTTCTCACGGATTAGCTGCTCCAGTTCTTCCACCGCGTTTTCGTATGGGATGTGACGTTTAACCAATTTTTGGCCCTTATACAGGTTGACGTTGTTCTTTCCGGCACCTACGAAGCCGTAATCAGCATCGCTCATCTCACCGGGACCGTTAACCACGCAACCCATTAACCCAATTTTAAGATGACTCAGATGACCAAAATGTTCCTTTATCTTTCTGGTGGTTTCCTGAAGGTCGAACAAGGTACGGCCACAACCCGGACAAGAGATAAACTCAGTTTTGGACATTCGCATCCGGGAAGCCTGAAGGATACCAAAACTAAGATCCTTCAATTCAGTAAAAGTAATGCTTTCATCATCATCGGTTAAGCAAAGGCCATCACCATATCCGTCGATGAACAATCCGCCCAGGTCGGCAGATGCCTTGATCTGCAAATCCTCGAGGGACTTTTCGTTATATTTTCTGTGGATAATAACAGGTACTTTCCAGATATGGGTTTCCAGCATCATGAAGAATGCCCGAAGCTCGGCAAATGGGTTCCGGTTATAACTCTCAAGAATCAGTACTGTTTTCCTGGTCTGTTTTAGCTTCGTCATTATTTCAGGATGCATGGCCATAAAACGGTCAAACTCCTGTTTATTGGTCCTGATGAATTTCATCCTTCCCCAGCGGGTACTTTCAAAAAGATACTCTTCAAGTGATATTACCGGATAATAATTGCCCTGGATATCAAGAATTTTATTACCCTGGAGGAAGTAATCAGGAATCAGTTTCCCCCGAATGGGCAAGATTTCGGCCAAGGATCGTTCACCCAGATCAGCAACCACCACAGGCAAGGATTGTCCTCCCATATTCAAGACCGGACGGGTGGACCTTCTCTCATATTCAAACGGATTTGTCTGGGCATGTAAAGGAGCAGATATTGGCTGATGGTTATAATAACTTCTGAAGTGACTGATCAGTTTTCGGGCAACCGGAATTTCACGTTCCGGGCTCTCTGTCAATGATACCCTGATGGTATCCCCAATTCCGTCGGCTAAAAGGGCGCCAATTCCCACGGCCGACCTGATCCGGCCCTCTTCACCTTCCCCGGCTTCAGTAACTCCAAGATGGAGAGGATAGCTCATATCCTCGAGGCGCATTTTGAAGCAAAGTAACCTGACGGTATAAACCATTACCCTGGTATTGCTCGACTTAATTGAAATAACCACATGTTGAAAATCCTCCTTTTTACAGATGCGGAGAAATTCCATGACTGACTCCACGATTCCTGTTGGGGTATCCCCATATCGGCTCATAACACGGTCGGAAAGGGAACCTTGATTTGCCCCGATCCGAAGGGCAGTATTGCTTTTTTTCAGCATCTGAAGGAATGGAACGAACAATTCCTCAATATTCTTCAGCTCATCCCGATACTCCTCATCAGTGTACACTTTGGGCTTAAAGGAGGCACGTTTATCATAAAAATTACCGGGATTGATCCTGATTTTGGAAATATATCTTGCAGAAATTTCGGCAAGCTTGGGATTAAAGTGGATATCTCCGACCAATGGATTGTCGTAGCCACGGTCTACCAATTCCTTCTTGATGAATCTCAAATTTTCGGCATCGCGGGTATCCTTCACGGTAACACGCACATAATCAGCACCGGCTTTTATGATGCGGATGATCTGTTCAACCGTGGCATCCGTTTCCTTGGTATCTGTATCGGTCATGGATTGTATCCTGATTGGCTGATCGCCTCCCACTGAAACCATCCCTAGTTTTACCTCTGATGTCTTATATCGTTCAAAACGACATAAGTTATCTATATATCTGAAATTTGAATTTTCCATGTCCAAAAGCCCAAGCCGTGAAATGCAAATTTAATCCATTCAGGTAAATTTAAAAAGAATCAACTATTTTTGTTTGATACGAAATGAAGATGACTGTTGAAATAGGAAACATATCCAAGTTATATGGCAGCCAGAAAGCCCTGGACAATATTTCATTTTCGATCAGCAAGGGCGAAATGCTTGGTCTTCTTGGGCCTAACGGTGCCGGAAAATCGACACTCATGAAAATCATGACCGGCTTTATTCAGGCCAGTTCAGGAACGGTTTTGATTAATGGGAATAAAGTGCATGTCGACAGCATTGAACTCAAAAAAGATGTTGGATATCTCCCCGAGAACAATCCCCTTTACTCTGATTTATACATTACAGAGTATTTGGATATCGTTGCCGGCTTTTACAAATTGCACAATCGTCATAAACGGGTGTGGGAAATGATTGGAATTACTGGACTGGAAAATGAAAAACATAAAAAAATAGGGGCATTGTCGAAGGGCTACCGTCAGAGGGTCGGACTCGCACAGGCACTGATCCACGATCCATCAGTGCTGATTCTCGATGAACCAACTTCAGGACTGGACCCCAATCAGCTGGTACAGATCCGATCACTTATTTCAGAAATCAGCAAGGAAAAGACGGTCGTGTTATCTTCCCACATACTGCAGGAAATTGAGGCCATCTGTAAAAGAATCGTCATCATAAATCAGGGAAAACTTGTCGCCGACAGTCGAATAGAGGAAATTGGGAATCTCGAAAAAAGAGTTGGCCAAAAAGTATTTGTAAGCTTCGACAAACAGGTCGTGAACGATAAACTTCTTAGCATTAGTGGCGTAAACGATTGTGAGAGTTCTGCCGGTGGATACCTGCTCTCCTCGAACAGCCCATCAGACATACGACCCGAAATATTCAGGTTTGCGGTTAAGAACGACCTTGTCATTCTGGCCATGGTCGAAAAACAGCAAAACCTGGAAGAGGTGTTTCACTCACTAACTCGCTGATTTTGAAAATGCAAAATTAAATAATCCATTTGACTCTTTTTTTGTTTCAAAAAGAAGTGTAACTTTGCACCGCTACGTGGAAAAATTTGTGATTGATTGCAACCACCGAAAAAAAATGCTAAAACAATCGGGTTAGTACTTGCTTTTCAATCATTTATCCCGCGTTATAATTATTGTTTAACCTATCCGGATTCTAACCGGAAGAAAAATTTTGGGATAATGAGTTACCTATTTACAAGTGAATCCGTATCTGAAGGTCATCCGGATAAAGTGGCAGACCAAATTTCAGATGCATTGCTGGACCATTTTCTGGCATTTGATCCCGACTCAAAAGTCGCTATTGAAACCCTCGTGACAACAGGCCAGGTAGTTGTTGCCGGAGAGGTGAAATCGAAAACATATGTTGAAGTACAGGAAGTCGCAAGAAAAGTCATCCAGAAAATAGGCTACACCAAAGCCGAATATCGCTTCGACGCTGACTCCTGCGGGGTATTGGTGGCCATTCATGAACAGAGCCCCGACATCAACCGTGGTGTGGAGCGAGAGAAAAAACTCGACCAGGGTGCCGGCGACCAGGGAATGATGTTTGGATATGCCTGTAAAGACACCGATGATTACATGCCCCTGCCACTTGAGCTTTCGCACCGGATCCTTCTTGAACTGGCTGCCATAAGGCATGAAGGCAAGGAAATGCCTTACCTGAGACCTGATTCAAAATCACAGGTAACCATCGAATATAACGACGATCATACACCATCCAAGGTTCATACCATCGTGGTATCAACACAGCACGACGAATTTGACCAGGACGAGCCTATGCTACAAAAAATCCGCGAGGATGTCATAAATATTCTGATGCCTAGGGTAATATCAAACCTTCCCGGGAGATTGCAAAGTCTTTTTGGAACTGACATCAAATACCATGTCAATCCAACCGGAAAATTTGTGATTGGCGGTCCTCACGGTGATACCGGGCTGACCGGACGAAAAATCATTGTTGATACATACGGAGGCAAAGGAGCCCATGGTGGTGGTGCATTTTCTGGAAAAGATCCGTCAAAGGTGGACCGTTCAGCAGCTTATGCAGCACGCCACATTGCAAAAAACATGGTCGCTGCCGGCATTGCCGATGAAATGCTGGTTCAGTTAGCCTATGCTATCGGCGTTGCCCAGCCCGTTGGAGTGTATGTCAACACCTATGGAAGAAGTCGTGTAAAGCTATCAGACAGCGAGATCGCCGTAAAAGTTCAAAAACTGTTTGACTTGCGCCCGGCAGCCATCGAAAAGCGTCTGGAGCTCAGAAAACCAATCTATCTCGAAACAGCGGCATACGGTCATATGGGGCGTACACCGGTAACAAAGACCCAGACTTACAATTCATCATATCACAAGCCCAAAGAGATGGAATTGAATTTTTTCACCTGGGAAAAACTTGACATGGTGGATGAGATTAAAAAATCATTCAAGATCGTTTAGTCTCTGACATTCAATATATTTATATAAGGCTGGCTCATTTTGAGCCGGCCTTTTTTAACACATGTCTGTGAAGCTTATCACGGATTTCCAATATAAACTCTCTTCAAAGCTTAACCAAGTCCAGACCAACTTCCTACTCTCACGATACTTTTTTCATAGTTTTACCATTATTTTGCCATTATGTAATGGTGAAAGAATGGTAAAAGACTGCAGAAGCTATGGTAAAACCCAAAAGGGGTAC
>DLXM01000126.1 GCA_003448835.1 Bacteroidota bacterium
ATCGAGTGGATGATGAAAAGTTATCAACGTGCGTATGGATTGGACTTCGTGGCATTCAGATATTTCAACGCCTGCGGTGCTGATAGCCAACGCCGACATGGTCAGAAGAGTGGAGCCACGCATATCATTGCTCGTGTACTAGAAAGCATACGTGATGATCGAGAATTCGTGCTCAATGGCGATGATTACCCTACGACCGACGGGACTTGTGTTCGCGATTACATACACGTAGAGGACATCGCCGATGCACATATCATGGCTGTAGATCGCAGAATGGCCAGCGATGTGTTTAATCTGGGTACCAAGTCGGGCATCAGCAATCGAGAAATCGTCGCTGCTGCAGAAAAGATTACTGGTAAAAAACTAAAAATCTGTGTTGGTCCCCGTCGGGAAGGAGATCCTGCTATGCTGACAGCATCTGCTGATCGATGGAATAAAATTTCTGGGTGGAATCCTCGATTTGGTCTCGAAGACATAATCGAACATGCTTGGAAATGGTATGTTCGAAATTGAAGACTTGGTTAAAAATCATGGGTGGATCTATATTAGTCGGCCCTGGGACAAAACAATATGGATTTCCGACAATCTAGAACTAAACACAGATTTTTTACTCAATCATAAAGCCCAGAAATCAAAATTAATAGTTGACATGAGTATCGAGCATTGGGGCGGAACTCAATCTCAATGTATCGATATGGTCTATAAATTACTAAATCAATATTTTGATGATTTTATCTTACTGAGTCATAGTCCAATCGATCATTTGCGGCTCCCGAATCTTTTATTTTTTCCTTATTGGTATTATAGAACTATATCACGATTTCATTCAGACACAGTCAACGATCTTCCTAAAAGATATAAAGTATCTTGTCTTAATGGATTCCCTAAATTCCACAGGATCGCTAATTTCCGATATCTAGTTGATAAACCGTACAAAGAAGATATTTTTAAAAAAATACACAGAGATGGGAGGAAATCTTGCAGCAGACCGGATGATTATACACTATCTGAAGATTTAATGAATTGGTGGAAGGAATATTCTGAGTCAATCGAATATACTCGTGATAATTTAACAAATATTTGGAATCACAAAATCGACGGATCTTTCCCGGCATTCAGTGATAGTTACATTAACTTAGTCGCCGAAACATCGGTACTGCCAGAAGTTTTTGTCACTGAAAAAACATGGAAAGCTGTTGCCAGCGGGCAGTTATTTGTAATTTTTGGTAACTGTCACACTGTAGATCTTTTAAAAGATCTAGGGGTGGATGTATTTGATGATATAATCGATCATCGCTATTATGATCAAGAACCAGACTGGCTCCGGAGATTAGAAAAGTTACACAAGGTATTAGACGATCTAGTCGCCAAAGATCTATATAAAATATGGGCCCAAACTTATCCTCGTCGACTAGCAAATCAAAATAAATTTTTTGCTGGCGATTTTGGTAACACGTACAAAACACAACTGGTAAATAGATTATCTTGAAACACCATCTCTCGAATCTTAAATCATTACCGTTTGGCGGAGCATCGTGTGTGATCGACGAGGAGTTATCCAACGTTGTTACACAAGCTATCATCGCTTCTGCCAGCACTTGTTTGTCCGATGACAAAATACAAGAAAAGTTCTTGCAAGAATATTTCAAGTGGATAATGTCCACAAAAACTAATAGATTTAAAAATTTAGAAAATTTTTCCCAACTAAGCTACAGCAATGGAACCACAGAAGGTTTTGATAAATTTTATATCAATAACAGCGCCCGTCGATTCCGTGTATTCCGCGGCGAATACATGTATCACGGAGCCACGTGGAAACTAGGTCATCCCAATTGGAGATATATCGAAGATGCTCCATTAGAATCTAGAGATGCTGTTATTGTGAGCATGCCATTCAGTGATACCGGAAAAGTGCATCCGCGATTAAATGAAATGCTAGATCAATGTTTAAAACTTGGTGTTCCTGTGTTGATAGACTGTGCGTTCGTCGGTATTTGCGGAAACGTAGAATTCGATTTTGGACATCCGGCCATAACCGATGTCACATTCAGTCTCAGCAAGACTTTTCCGGTCGCTAACCTACGTATAGGTATGAGATGCCGGAGAGAAGACAACGATGATGGTTTGTTTATCCATCAAAAGACCAATTATAATAATCGTTTGGGAGCCGCCGTTGGCATCTACTTGATAGAACGATACTCTGTGGATTATAATTTTGAAAAATACCGAGCACAACAGATAGAATTTTGCAAACAACTAGAAGTTGTGCCCAGCGATTCAGTGATTTTCGGATTAGGGGGAGAATCTTGGAAATCTTATAATCGGGGAACCAACACCAACCGATTATGTTTTTCTAAATGGTTTAACCAGAAAGATTTACTAAAAAAATGATTGATATAGAACTTATAACCAGCAAATATCACCCCAAAGATTATGCCATCGATTACAGTCACGGGACTCCTGTTCCCTGGCTGACATTTGACGATTTCCTGCCAGACGATCTATTACAAAAAGTGCAAGAAGAAATAAACGCCATACCATCTCACCTCTGGAGTAACTTTACTCGAGCCGGTAGTAGGATGAAAGAATGCAATAATCTAAAATTCGCTCCGACTATCCGAGAGTTGGCTTTGAATTTTAATAGTCATGAATTCGTGACGTGGTTAGAAGGCATGACCGGTATTGAAAAAATAGTGCCAGACCCCCATTTCATTGGTGCAGGACTTATGCGCTGTTATCAAGGTGATAGTTTAAAACTACACACAGATTTCAACTGGAACGAGCAGTTACATCTCAATCGTTGTCTCAGCATGATTCTATACATCAGTCCTGAGTGGAACGAATCATGGGAGGGATCATTGGAATTCTGGAACTTTGATAAAACTGAATGTTTGCATCGCATCGAACCCAAACCCAATAGACTATTGATATGGAATTACGATGAAAGATTGATACATGGGCATCCAAATTCTATATCGTCCCCGGAACATATCAGCAGAGATGGATTGAGGATGTTTTATTTTCGTAGCAATGCTACACCCATCAACCCCCCTCACCGTAGTTTGTATTGGTTCGACGACGTCCAAAAAATGCCATACGATCGAAAAGAAAATCAATGAGTTATAAAATTCTTCATGACACCGGAAAACCCACTTGTTTTATCGGAGATAGTTATGCTATAAAGAGCATTATTAAAATAATGTCTCATCTAGAAATCGAACAAGTAAGTTTAGAGGAAGCACTTACTAAGGATAAAAATTGGTGGGACGCTCGGCAGTTTTTCCATGCTAGCACGCAGGTGGCTTTTCGGAAATCATTGGTTGAAAAATGTCAAGAATTTAATCCTTGTTGGATTTCATTTGTCAGCGACACAAATGTCATTGACAGTAAGGTAACCATTGGAAAAAATGTTTTAGTAAATCAATTCAATCACTTATACGGACCGGCCATCATTGAGGACCATTCGATAATTACTAGTTTTTGTCAAATTAGTCACCTGGTATTGATTAAAGAATTCAATTATATTTCTCCTTACAGTTATCTTTGTTTCACCGAGTTAGGAAAAGGTAACTGTCTAGCGACCAGGAGCGTATTTTTAGGAAAATCAATGGATTCTCCATTGGTCACGGCAGATTGGTGTAATTTTATAGTAAACAGCACCGTGACTAAAAGTGTACGTCAGACTGGAACATACTTTGGCAACCGAATGATCGATAATAAATGTAGTCTGGAGTCTAAGATTCTATAAGTAATCATATCAAAAATTTTTATCAAGGACAAAACAATAATGATTAAGTTTTACGAAGGGCACGGTCGTACGTTGGCCAAAGTGATTTCCTGGAGAGTTTTATTAACCATAAGTCATATCTTAAATGGTTTTTTTGCTACTGGAAACTGGGTAGTGGGGTTTCAAATTGCTGGGACTGCAGCTATCATAAACTCATTTTTGTTTTGGATCCACGAAAGAGGATGGAATATTTTTCAATGGAATCGGAATGTGTCCCAAAATTTAATATTCTCCGAGGGCAATACCAGATCATTGAGTAAAATCATCACATGGAGAATATTGATAACTGGTAGTAATTTTTTAATACCATTCATTCTTACCGGATCGTTGGGATCGGCCGTTTTATTTGCCGGATTGGCCACAGTGATCAATATGTTTCTTTTTTGGTCTCATGAAAGAATATGGAACTTTTTAAAATGGAAAAAAACAGTTAAAGAGTCATAATGAAGCGATTGTTATTGTGTACTACGCATCCGGAAAAGTATCTCCACTATCTGGATACCTATAGTTTGGTTATGATAAGTCCTAAATTAGACTATAAAAGAAAACAGGACTTGATTGCCCAGAGTAATTGTAGTATTTTTATCACCGATGACGGAATTTACGATAATAGCGAAGGTTTAGAATATGATAATGAAGCATTGGTGATGTCCACTAGCGGCACCGACGGACTACCGAAATTTCATTGTTTTACTCGGGCGCAGTTGGACTTAAAGATCGAATCTATTATTAAATGGTTTGATATTACCAGTAAAGATCATTACGTAAGTGTCATGCCGTTATGGCACGTAGCTGGATTGGGTATATATCTTGCTTGTTTAAAAGTTGGCGCTAAGGTAAGTGTAGTTGACATTCAAAATCTCAAAAAAATTCCCGAGATGGATCCTAGTTTTTTAGTTGGGAGTCCTAGTGTACTCAGGGTTTTATCTAACTTTAATTGGAAGAATCTGAGATTTGTAAGGTCAACAACTGAACCTTTACCAATTGATTTGTATTGGCATTTTCTAAACAGATTTCAAGCTCCTATAATTGAAAACCATGGCATGACAGAAGCATTGGGGATATGTCTGAGTAACCCTCTTTATGGTGAGCAAAGACCGGGGACAGTTGGTCTACCAGTCGATGTAGAAATTAATTTAACAAACAATGTTTTGAGTCTCAAAGGTCCGACATTCAGTGTTTCGGACTGGGTGGACACTGGTGATCTGGCCGAATATGATGAAAAAGGATATGTCCGAATACTGGGTCGCAAAAAAGAAATGATCATCATCAAAGGTAATAAATTTTTTCCTTCGTTGATAGAAAATCAAGTTTTAGAAACTGTTCCGGGGATTAAAAATATTGCGGTATTTGGTGACGACACTATCAATGTGGTATATGAAGGTGACCCGGATCGAACATTATTAATAAACACTTTACGTATGGTATGTCAGAATTACAAACCTAAAAATGTTTTACAAGTCGACTCGATACCTTTATCAGATAATGGTAAAATATCTAGAAGTCTGTTAAAAAAAATATATTTGTAATAGTCATTTAGAATTTGACCTATCATGATGATCTGAACAACATGTTTAAATTTCGATATAGGCTTGACTTCGTCTAAATATCATCTTACAATAGCAACAAGACTGGTCATCCTCGACCCTATAACTCGGAGAAATAAATGGCAGAAAAAACACTAGCACAGGCATTACGCGATAACAAACAATCATTATTTAAAAAAATAGACGACGGTCTCGCTTTGATCGAATCGGGATCTAATCGCGGAACAACAGATTATGCTAAATCTGCAAATCGACTAGGAATCACAGAAGATCAACTTCGAAAAATTATCGAAAGAATCAAAGGTATGTATGGTAGAGAACCATTATCATCTATCACTGTACAAGAATATGTCAAAAAGATTAACGAAGCGAACATCAACCCAGACGACATCGGTATTGGTGAGGGCAAATATCAGGCAGGAAGAATAGATCATACCAAACCGTATACATATGATAATTTTGAATTTGTGTTACAAAAAGATAATCTAGCAGAAAGAGATGAAAGATTTGCAGAAAAACCTCATCATAAAAGCAAACCTGTTCACACTCCATTTGGTATTGTTGAGAGTTTAAAAACTGCTGCCGAGAGATTTGACGTTGATGTTAACACTATTAAACGCTGGATCGATTCGGGGGAAGAAAAATATGCTGATTGGTTTTTCGATGGCGAATATCCTGAAAAAATTGCCAGACGTCTTAAAATAGCAAATAAGAGATTTTGGGCCGGAGACAATATCTCGGAATATATTGACGATTTAGATTTACTAATTGATGATTTGACTCCTAGATTTGAATCGGTTTTGAAGGGGTTGGTTATAGATGTCGAGGAAGATCCAAATAGTAGAGGAACAGCCAGACGTCTTGCAAAAATGTATGTGAGAGAAACCATGGCTGGCCGCTATGACCCGGCACCAGATTGTACAGCGTTTCCGAACGATTCAGCAGACCGTTACGAAGGCATGCTCGTGGTTCGTAGTG
>DLXM01000221.1 GCA_003448835.1 Bacteroidota bacterium
CACATCCCGATGTGCGCATCGTTGATGCTATTGATGCACGAAGTGATACGTTCAAAAAAGCTCGCACCGGTGGAATCACTACCGTGAACGTGATGCCTGGCTCCGGACATCTTTTAAGTGGACAAACGGCTTATTTAAAACTTAGAAATGCAGAAACCATTTATGATCTTTTGATTGAAAAAGACATCCAAAATGGCATAATCGGTGGAATTAAAATGGCAAACGGGACGAATCCAATCCGTTCTGCATCTGCGTTTCCCGGTACTCGGGCACGATCTGCTGCAATGGCGAGAAATTTGTTCATAAAAGCTCAGGAATACCAGAAAAAGCTTAAAGCTGCAGGTGATGACGAGAGTAAATTGCCGACCAGAGACTTACAAATGGAAGCGTTGGTTGAAGTTCTTGAAGGACGACGTGTTGTCCATTTTCATACTCATCGCCATGACGACATCTTGACTGCAATCCGCCTGAAAGAAGAATTCGGGTTCAGAGTTGTCCTGCACCATGTCAGTGAGGCAGCATTGGTAGCTGATGAACTCGCGAAAGCAGATATCCCCAGTTCTATCATTGTACTCGACTCTCCCGGCGGTAAACTAGAAGCCATGAATCTTGTTTATGACAATGCCGCAGCGCTTGAAAAAGCGGGTGCAGAATTTGGATTTCATACAGATGACGGGATTACAGACTCCAGATTGTTTATGCGAGGCGTAGCATATGCAATACGTGCCCGGATGTCCCGCGAAAAAGGATTGGAAGCATTAACATTGGCCGGGGCTAAAATGCTGGATCTGGATCACAGGGTTGGATCACTGGATGTGGGTAAAGACGCGGATTTTGTTCTGTTGAATGGTGACCCATTTAGTGTATACACTTTTGTTCAGCAAACCTGGATCGAAGGACAAAAAGTTTATGATCGAAACGAGCCGGATGATCGTAAATACTCAACCGGTGGATTCGAAGTGTTTCGTGGCGAGATTCACACACATCATGTAGATGGAGGTCTCGAATGAAATCAATCAATATTATCTCATCAAATCTTATGAAAAATATGTTGCGGATCGCAGCGCTTGGATGCTTGTTCTTAGTTGTATCAGCATTAAACGTACAAGCACAAACGTATGCAATTAAAGGCGAAAAAGTGTACACCATGAATGGATCTGTCCTCACAAATGCAGTTGTACTGGTTCGTGATGGTAAAATCGCGGAAGTTGGCCCGGCAAATCGGGTCAGGATTCCGTCGGGTGTTGAAGTTACCGAGGCCAAAGTGGTAACCCCTGGTTTCATCGATGCACGTTCTGTTGTTGGGTTGGCGGGAGCTCTGAATATTCAGGGTAACGATCAGGATCAACTTGAACGATCAACTCCATTTCAGCCGGAATTGCGTGCATTTGACGCTTATAATGCCCGGGAAACCCTCATCGAATGGATACGGGAGTTGGGAGTAACCACCCTGCACACGGGTCATGGTCCGGGAGCTATTGCCAGCGGACAAACAATGATCGTGAAAACAACAGGTGATACGATTAATGAAGCACTTGTTGATAGTGTAACGATGGTGGCATTTACACTCGGAACTTCGGTTTCCGGCAATTATAGTAGCATTGGAAGTCGTTCACGAACGGTTGCAATGCTGCGGGCAGAATTTATCAAAGCTCAGGCTTACAATAAAAAACTTCAAGACGGTAAAGAAGACGAATCAAAACTTCCTACCAGAGACTTGCGCATGGAAATTATGAGCAAGGTTTTAAATAAAGAAGTTAAAGCCCTTATTACTGCTCAAAAAATCACTGAAATCCTTGCAGCATTGCGACTTCAGGAAGAGTTTGGATTCGATTTAGTATTGGATGGTGCAGCTGAGTCCTATTTAGTGCTGGATGAAATTAAAGCTGCCGGTGTACCGGTATTTATCCATCCAACTATGGTCCGTACAGGTGGTGAAACTCAAAATGCAAGTTGGGAAACAGCAGGAAAACTCCATCAAGCCGGAATTCCTTTTGCATTTACTGCAGGTTTTGAAGGATATGTCCCAAAAACACGAGTTGTCCATTATGAAGCTGCAATCGCTGTAGCTAATGGATTACCATATGAAGCGGGGCTAAATGCACTGACCCTAGGATCAGCCAAATTATTGGGAATCGACAATCGAGTTGGATCACTTGAGCGTGGAAAGGATGCTGATATTGTATTATTTGATGGTGATCCTTTTGAGTATTTAACACACACCGTTGGCGTAATGATTAATGGACAATGGGTTAGCAAAAACGTGCGTTAATGAAATATTTAACGCTTTTTGAAACGTTTTTATGTACGAAAAATGTTTATTTAGTGTGACCGCAGAAGTGCGATTACACAATGCTACCTGAGAAGTGCCACCTTGTGAAGGAATTTCCAACACAAGGTGGTTTTTTTATGTTAAGTCTGTAAATTGTCGGATATGCAACGCCAAAAAAACCAAATATCCAGCACATGTGAACACTGTTCCTGTAAATTGGAAAACGTATTCAATAAACTGAATCCGGATGAAATTCGGTTAATAAGTTTGCATAAAATCTGCAGGCATTATCAAAAGGGTGACACAATTTTTCGGGAAGGAATGAGGTCAGTCGGACTTTACTGCATCAGCTACGGTAAAGTAAAGATATTCAAAACAGGCGATGAAGGACGTGATCAAATTGTTCGATTAGCTGGTACCGGTGATATTATAGGCTATCGGGCACTGATCAGCGACGAACCCTACTATGCTTCTGCCGTCGCACTTGAAGATACCGCTGTGTGTTTGGTACCTGTTGCAGATTTTCAAGCTTTTGTGAAACAAAATCAAAATTTCACAAAAGGATTACTCCAAATGTTGTCGCATGATTTACGGGAAGCCGAAAATCGAATGATGCGAATGGCTCAGAAATCCGTAAGAGAACGACTAGCAGCTACCCTACTCCTGTTAGTGGATACTTATGGGACAAGTGGTTCAGAAAGTACACTGAAAATTGAACTATCAAGAGAAGAAATCGCGTCTTTGGTCGGCACAGCAACTGAGACCGTCATCCGTTTACTATCTGATTTCAAAACAGAAGGTCTGATCGTAACAAATGGGAAAAAAATAAATATTCATAACGAAAAAGCACTTCGTGCCATCGCTGAATAATATTTAAAACTATTTCTATTACCAGAACGTCATAGATAAGTTAGATCCATTACCAATATGGGTAATAGCACAAAGATGTGATAGAAACCTATCAAATTTTTATTGCAAAACTACTATTTGAATAGTAAAATACAACTTATCGCGTACACAGCTTTCACGGTAAAAGTATTTGAATAATAGATGGATTTGACTTTACTTATAGTTTCATTTTTAAATCATGTGATTTTGATCAATTCATTGTAAAAATTAAGTTAATCGGGAATACAGAATTTTTAATTTATGTTGTTAAATAGACCAGTTACAGCGTTTATGCTTGTGTTAGCCACATTCATTTTTGGCTACATTGCGTTGCGGGATTTATCCGTTGACTTATTACCCGATATCGAAACACCATCCTTAATGGTTCAAACTCAGTGGAGTGGTGCGTCGGCAAGAGAGGTTGAAACCAGAATTAATGAACCCATGGAAGGTGTACTTAGTACCATTCCCGGATTAAAAAGTGTCCATAGTTTTTCACGCCAGGGTCAAAGTATTATTGCTCTCGAATTTGAATGGGGACGTGATATGAACCTTGCTTTCCTGAACACACGGGAAAAACTTGACCAGGTCAGGTTTATGATTCCTGATCAGGCAGAGCGTCCACAGTTAATATATACGACTCCGGCCGATGAACCAGTTGCAGTTTTATCAATTAATCCATCGGGACAACAAGATCCGGACTTTGCAACCAGACTCGAATTAAAACGATGGGCAGAACAAGTGCTGACTCGTCGTTTGGAGCAAGTTGATGGGATCGCACAAGCTGTTTTAGTCGGCGCCATTGTTCCGGAAGTTCATATTCGATTTAAACAGGATATCATTGATCGATATGGACTCTCAATAAATGCTATTAGTAATGTCATCCAGCAGGCTAATGTTTTTTCAGCATCAGGGGAATTACGGGATGGATGGTATCGGTATTCACTAACTATTCAAAGCCGCATTCAATCTCTAGAAGATATTGGGAGAATACCATTACTAAGAACTCAAGGTGGCGAGCGGATCATCACACTAAATGATGTAGCTGAAATCACATTTGATGAACAAGAACCTACTTCTTTTGCTCAACTGGATGGAAATCAGACACTGACTGTACTGGTTAAAAAAGATTACGGGACAAATACAGTATCAGTATATGAAGAGCTACTTCCAATTCTGGATGAAATGAGAGAACAGTTTCCGGGAATATCAATTGAAGTCCTTCAGGAAAATGCCACATACATCAGTAATTCTATCAGCAATTTGTTACAAACCTTAGCTTTTGGTGGGATTTTGGCTTTTTTAATCCTGTTTTTGTTCTTAAATGATCCACGGATGCCCTTTACAATCGGAATCGCAATCCCCGTGAGTATCTTTTTAACATTTTTTGTGATGTATCTGGGTGGTGTCCAGTTAAATATAATTTCGTTGAGTGGGCTAACCCTGGGAATTGGACTTCTCGTAGATAATGCCATTGTTGTGTTGGAGAACATCAATCGATATCGCGATGCCGGACATAAAATTTTCGAGGCTGCGCGTCTAGGTACTAAAGAAATAGCACTGGCAATAACAGCCTCAACCTTTACAACTATATCAGTTTTCTTACCATTATTATTTTTAGGTGGTTTTGAAGGAGCTTTTTTTCGCGATCAGGCTTTTACACTTTCAATAAGTTTGCTGGCATCCTTATTAGTAGCTATTGGGATTTTACCGGTTTTGGTAGTGACTTTAAATCGGGGTCGAAAACCATCAGAGGATTCGAACTCAATCCACATTAAAGAGGACAAAACTCGTTTTACAAAAGGATTTGACCGGATTTTAATCATTTATGAGCAGGTTCTTGAGAAATCACTAGCCAAACC
>DLXM01000362.1 GCA_003448835.1 Bacteroidota bacterium
TTTTATCTCTTTCTTTGAGCAAAGCATCGTGTTTTTCGTTGAAAGTATTTATCAATCTGTTAGCATCGGTAAGTTTCTTTTCCATCTCGATGCGCGCGGTCTCAGTCTGTTGCTCACTTCTCTGAAGCGCTGATATAAGCTGCTCAAGTCGGTTCCGTGAATCACCAATCAGTTCCTTTGCCCGGCCTAAAATTGCAGTCGGAACACCGATACGATGCGCTATTTCAAATGCATAGCTACTGCCGGGAAGTCCTTTTCTGAATTTATAAGTGGGTGAAATATTCTCCTGATCAAATTCCATTGAAGCATTCACCGCCGAGGGATGATTATGCGCAAACACTTTTAGATTACCATGGTGGGTAGTGACGATAATCAGACTCTTTTGATTAATCAGCGTTTCAATCAGCGATTGGTACAACGCTACCCCTTCCTCCGGATCCGTCCCGGTGCCTGCCTCATCAATTAAAATCAAACTCTCTTCATTGGCCATTATTGCCGCTTTTTTCATCCAGGTCAACCGGGATGAAAACGTGCTCAGATCATTTTCAATAGATTGTTCATCACCTAAATCAACATACATCGATCCAAAAACCGGAAGCACTGATCCCTCCCTCACCGGAACCGCATATCCCGATTGAACCATCATCGAAATCAAACCCAAAGTTTTCATGGCCACCGATTTCCCACCGGCATTCGGACCCGTAATCACCAGGCATCGCTCCGAAATATCCAACATCAAATCAAGCGGCACGATCGTATCAGACTTTCCCTCGCGCCTCGATTTCAACAACAGATGCGGATTAAACGCCCGAATCAACTCCAGATTGCGTCCATGAAACCCAACTTTCCCAGAACCTGACCGGTCCCGATTCCCAAGCTCCGGAACTACTCCATCCAATTCAACAGACAGCCTCGCAATCGCAAAACCGGCATCAACTTGTCCCAATTGCACCACATTTGATAAAATTTGCGGTATAACTACCCGGATTTTCTGGGTCAGAATCTTTAGAATTCGTTCGATCTCCCTCGATTCATCATTCTCAAGCTGCCGAATATCATTATTAATGTGCAACGCTTCAACCGGCTCCAGATAAACCGTCTGCCCAGTGGCCGATGAATCATGAATAAATCCACTAATCTTCCGTTTATGTTCGGCTTTTACTGCCAACACCATGCGTCCACTTCGAATAGTTGGCTCTTGCTCACTTAGGTATCCATCCTTTGAAGCTTGCCTCAAAATCTTATTTAATGCCGAACGAAGGTCATTTTTCCGTGAATTTAAATTCTTTCGAATCGTAGCGAGTTCTGGTGATGCGTTATCCCGAATAGCCCCCTGCTCCGATAAAACCTGAAAAATATCATCTTCCAGAAACTTCATCGGATGTATCGGTTCACAATACGCTACCCACGTTGGATATTGATCCGATCGTTGCAAAAAGTATTGCTTAATTCGACGGGCCATCACCAAATTTTGTCCGATATTTAAAATTGAAGTCGGGTCCAGCACACTACCCTCCGGACGTGCTTTATTCAGAGCCGGACGAACATCCGCCATTTCCTGCAATGGTAATGGATCACCGATGCGAATCAATCGAATAGCTTCCGAAGTTCGCTCAAGTGTGGTTTCGACTGACTTAAAATCTGACATTGGTTTCAGATTCTCCAGCACTTCGCGGGCAATTTCAGAATGCACTTTTTCCAACGTTGCTTCCAGAATTGGAAGAAACCCAAGTTTTTCAGCCGAATTATCAGGGTAAATTTTCAAACGTTTTTTGAAACCAAAATGAATACTATACGAAAAAGTTAAATTTAAACATTATTTAATGCCTTTTTAGGCTAAATTTGAACAGTTTCTCAGCATAAAATCACTGAAAGAACCTTTGAAAGCATATTTTAGATTTTTTTCGATCATTTTCATTTTTTTTGGTACTTACCAGCTCACACACGGACAAGCCAGAGATTCCGTAAAAATCGGACTACTTCCCGCACTCGGATACTCTTCCGACATGGGTGTAATTGGTGGCGGCATCATCTCCAGATATCATTATCAGGAAGGCATGCAACCTTTTAAGAATCTACTTCAGGCATCCGGGATCGCAACTACAAAAGGATTATTTTCATTTTCTGCTCAATTCGAACAATTGAAAACCATGAATTCTGATATCAGAAGCAGGTACATTTTGAATTTTGGAAGAGTAAAAGAGGCTACTTTTTTTGGGTTCGGAAATAATACATCATTTGAAAAAGACCGGTGGAATGATGGTTACTATTATTATGAAACCTACTTTGGATTGATTGAAATTTATGGACGAAAAAAGATTTGGTCACCTGTGGATGGTTCTGGTCATTTAGACATCGTTAAATTGACGAACTTATCGGTGGAGAATCCTCAACTTAACGCGGATACGAACATGGTATCGGAGACAATGCCCGAGTTTGTCGATGGACTTTGGGTTTGGGAGACCGGAACCGGATTAGTTTGGGAGAATCGGGATAGTGAGTTTTCGGCAACCCGTGGAAATGCAGCACGACTTGAATTACGAGCTGCTCCGGGAATCCTCATGGACAACTCCTCCTGGCAAATTCAATTTCAGGCATCTCAGTACTTCACGGAGCAGGTCTTGATTTTTCCGGTTACAGCTGCATTCAAATTAGGATATCATCAGGCTGGTGGGGACACTCCTTTCTGGAGGATGCCTCAGGTAGGTGGTGAATTTTCAATGCGCGGCTACCCTGAAGGTCGTTTTATCGGTGATATAGCACTTTATTACACTGCCGAACTTCGAACCTGGTTGATTCAATACCCGGAACATGGATTTCGATTAGGTGGTCAGCTCTTCACCGATGCCGGAAGGGTTTATGATTCCGGCAAACTCACAACGGAATTATTCGAAGATCATAAACGCACTTTTGGTTTGGGCGCAGCGATGTCGTTATTTACAAACGACTTTATTATTCGCGCCGACATGGGGTTTTCAGAAGAAATGTCCCGATTCTATATTGGAATTGGATATACTTTCTAAGTTATTTTTTCTCAGATTCCAGTATTTCGAGTGTTTCTACAGCATGGCGAAAGTGTGGGATAACAATGCTTCCACCAACTACTAATGCCACATTCAACGCATCAATCATTTCGTCTTTTGTCCAACCCTCTTTATCACATTGTTCCAGATGATAGTCGATACAATCGTTGCATCTGAGGACAGCAGAAGCAACAAGTCCCAGCAGTTCTTTATGTTTACCATCCAATGCACCATCACGATAGGTATTGGTATCTAAATTAAAGAATCGTTTAACACCCAGATGTTCCAGTGCAAAGATTTTATCATTTAGGACGGCGCGTTTTTCCCGAAATTGTTGAAGTCTGTTTTTATCGCTCATTGTAAAATTGATTTAGTTTTCTTGAATATAAGGGGAAGAGGGGAAGAAGGGAAGNNAGGAATCGTAGGTAGTACACGAGCACTGCAAGTGCGAAGTCTACTACCGCAGATCGTGAAGGCAGAGCCGAGCGAATTGAAGACGGTACACAAGCACGAAGTGCGTAGTCTAGCGTCGTAAATCATGAGGCAACGCCGAATGAAAAGGGGAAAAAGTGAAGAAGGGAAGGGGAGAAAAAAATAGCACCGAAGAGTTATTATCTCAACGGTGCTGCATGGTTTTATCTATAGATTCGCTTAAGTAAAAAAAGATTCAACTCAATATTGGGCGTTGTTTTTTAGAACTGCACGTCAAATCCGGCGCTGATGAATCGAGATAATCCAAGTCTGATTCCCTGAGGACGGCGTGAGGCGATATATCTTTCATCGGTTAGATTTTTAACAGCTACATTCAAACTGGCGGACTCAAATCCGGGTATGGTATAACCTACCATCGCATTCAATACAGTATATGATGGAATCAATCCGGATCGTCCGTTATTTGAACCCGCATCAGAATTCACTAAATCGGTGTATTGTTGGGCAACATGGATTAATTCAAGTCCAAAATCCAGCCCAGCAGTCAATGAAACATCAAATTTTGAATTAATCATCATTTCCGGTGCATAAGGAAGTGCATTTCCTTTTACATTCACCGTGTTTCCGCCAACGCTTACAAACCGATCATTACTAAATTCTGAATTTGCAAATGTTGCAGAAGTTCTGAACTGTATCCCGGTTTTCACATCTAATAACATCCCGATGTTTACATCAAGTGTTGATTCAACTCCGGTATGACGGGTTTCACCACCATTAATTAATCCTGAGAGTCCACTTCCAAGCCCACCTGATGATTCTGAAACTGGAATGATCTGATTTTCGAAATCCATATAAAATACTGCAACATCCAATGCTACAGCTGGATTAAAAAAGGTTCTCGTACCTATTTCATAGTTCCAGCTACGTTCGGCATCCAGATCCTCAGCTACACCGGACCCTGTGATTGCATCCTTTGTTCGAGGCGGACCAAATCCACGATGTAATCCTGCAAATACCGAACTGGTTTCCGTAATTTTGTAGTTGAATCCGATACCGGGAATAATTTCAGTAATACTTGAGCCTGAATTAACCGATGATTCTACACCACCACTTCGGAAAATATCCCTTGAATAATCAAAGTTTTCAAATCGAATTCCCGGTGTGACGGTAAATGCATCCGTTACAAAAATTCTGTTTTGTGCAAAGGTACTGAATGCTTTTCCGGTTCTGATTTCATCATCTCGTAAAGTTCCTGAAGTTGGGCGTGTGGGTGTTCCTGATACAAACTGTTCAAAGGCACGTTCGTAGAGATATCTAAATCCAAAATCTAATTCATTTTTTAAACTACCAGCCTCAAAGTTTACACTTAATCGTGGTTCAACACCCAAAACTTCAAATTGTCTGTCACGATTACCGGTTGAATTTCGGAAATAGATAGCGCCAAATGGAGTACCGGAATCTCCAACAATTCGATCATAATCACGTCCATCTACCGGACTATTATCGAAATCTTGTCGAGCCCAGTTTCGTGTTGTTGTGTATCCAAATGCAGTCGTTTTTAGTCGAACGGACTCACTAAAATAATGATCGTGTGTGACGGAAGCATTGTAACGACGGATACTTAAATTATCGTTTGGGGACAATTGAGTAAAATCATAATTCCCTGAATCGTACATCGGTTGTGTTAATCCAACATAGGTTGAATTAGATTGTTCATCATAAAAGCCAACTTTGAATCCCAAAATTGAGTTTTCAGCAAGTGCTAAACGAATTTTGGTATTAAAATCATGGATTCCGTAATCAATCAGACCTACATTTTCGCCTTGCTTACGGACATAAGTAGCCTGAACACCGGTATTTCCAAAAGTTGTCCCATACCCAAATTTTCCTGTGAAAAGTCCACCATTTCCACCACGAATGTGTGCGGTAGCTGTTGGAACAGCAGGTGGATTTGCCGATAGATAATTTATAACTCCTCCAAATGTTTGTGGACCAAAAAGAATCGATCCACTACCCTTTAGTACTTCGATTCCAACCATACGATCGATCGATGGTGTGTAATACATCTCAGGTTCACCATAAGGAGCTAATGCCACAGGAATACCATCCTCCAGCATCAAAACGGTTCTGCTCCTATCGGGATCAAGTCCACGAATTCCAATATTTGCTCGTAATCCCAGTCCTTCTTCATCTACCACATTAATTCCGGAAATACTTCGAATCACTTCGTTTCCACTAAGAGGAGAAATTGCGCGTATTTTTTGAAAATTGATAAGATCAGCTGATCCTGGAATTCTGACGAATCGATCCTGAACCCCGATGACTTCGATTTGAGGCATTACACCCGTTTTTAACGTGTCACTTAGAACGGATTTATCGGTCGGTTTTGATTCTGTGTTGGCTTGTGCTGCCAAAAGTGGTGAGATTTGAAATAATAATATCGTTGCACAAATAAACTGTCTAATACTTTTAGATAACATGTTACTGGTTGTTTGGTGTTAAGATTCAGAGCAAATAATACTCTTTAGAACGCGTCTAAATTAAAACCATAAACATGGAATGTCAATCCCTATTTGAATTTAATCTAAATAAAAAGAATCATTTTAGAACGGTGAGTTTGAGTGTATTCACCGACCCGGATTGTAACAACCTAACATAATACATACCACTTGATAAGTTTTGTAACGATATCTGTGCCATCGTATTACCGACATCAACGCTTAAGACTTTTTGTCCGGTAATGGTATAGATTTCAATAATTTCAATTACTTTCTCTGCTGAAATTTTCACAATTCCATTAGCAGGATTTGGATAAATCAGTGCACTCGTTGTTTCAGTTAAATTCTCTGATTCATACTTCGAAATTGATACTAATTCCCCGGGAAAATCAGGTAAAAATTCCGAAAAATGTAACCACGACTCCTTTTTAATCTCAACATAATTTTCAACTACATTCCAGCCATTCCACCGATATCGAGAAGCAGTTTCATTCGCGAAACCTTTGTAAAATATTCCAACATTTATCCCATCAGAAGTTAATACCTCCCAATTCAATGGAGTATTTGGATTATCATGAAGTACTTTTAACGATGATGGATCAGTAAAATGAAGCAGGTTCCAGGGTAGTTTTATATGAATAGAGTTACCATCAAAAATAACTGCATCGAGCGAAGTTGGGCTTTGATCTTCGTCACGCACTTTCAGGTTACCGATTTCTTGTGTTTCCAAACCCGGATACTTATTAATCCAGCGTACCGGATTCCATGGTCTGCCATCAGATGGTTCAGAACGTAATCGTTGTNNGTTGTAAGCCCATGTAATGCTCCATAGGTATCATAAACCTGAATTACGAACAATTGAGCATCTTGAGGTGTAATCCGTAATGCAAATTCGGACCCGTTTATTAGCCTTTGTCCATTTGGCATAATGAATTCTCCCCATCTGGGACGATAGGTATCTAATGAAATCCACAAGGTATCCTGTGTACCCATAGATTCGGCTAAATCTAATTTCAAATGTAAGAACGCCGGATCTACACCCCTATATAATGAGAGTACATCCGATACACCATCATAAGTTTCCCAATGTGACAAATTCCCAACAGGTCTTTCATATTTTAGTAGCCCAAAGTTTTGTTCCGGTGACATAATATTATGCCAGAGTTTTCTTCTGGCTACATCGGAGTCTAATGGCTGAGTAATCCACGTTCGCTTAAACCATTCATCAATCCAAGAAAACCAGATTCCCCCTCCACTACCTGACTCATGTACATTCCGAAACATTCGTTCACCAATTTTACCCTGGGTAAATTCTGAATGACCTCCAAAATACATTCCATTCAAAGCGTAATGAGCGTTTCCCCAACTGGATGGAATCCCAAACTCCGCAATTATTACCGGCATAGTCGTGTAATGTTCATTCAACGCGTGCAGATATCCCAAGTAGCCATTTTGACCGTCATCGTCGTTAAAAACCAGATATTCCGGGTCCCTACTGATGAATTCAGGGTAATAGGGATAGACATGATAACTGGCGAACACACCGGCTGGAGCCCGGCTGAAATCAAGTTTCGAGATATCCAGTGATACCATATCCTCAAACTGATTCGGCTCATAAGGATGTGAAAGTGGATCCAATGTAGGCCAACTTGAGAAACTTACGGGTCTCATGGTTTCGTAGAGCCCATATTCCAATTCGATTAAGTGATCCAATCTTTCAACTAACCACGCCTCAGAAGCATCAACATCATTGATACTCAAATACGTACCATCGTATCCGGTTATATCATTTAGTGTATTCGTTTCAACAATTTCTTCCGGAAGTATCTCTCGTCCAATGATATATGCCAAAGTCCATCGCGATACATCTGTGCCATAATTACCATAAGCTTTGTTCGTACGTGCATCAATCAAGATATCACCGTGAAGAGCCCGTACATTTTCGTGGATCTCCTTGTCAAATTCAGTGGTTAGATTGAATAAATTTCCGGAGAAAAACTCACCTTCCTGTTCTAACCAAATTCCTTGCATTAAGTACAGAGGGTCATTAGGATGATTTAGATTAAACCGTTCTAATTCTTCGTAAAAATGTGGGAAATGTAACGTAAAGACTCTGATTGCATTAAATCCGGCTTCTTTAATCATAGGAAACCATCGTGCATAATCTTCGGCTGATGCTGCTAAATTTTGCACGTTTGTACCGGGTTTTGATACTCCCAGATTTATACCTTTTACGAAAAATGGCTGATATTCTGATCCATTCCACTCAGTTAGATGAGTAGTATTCGTTGAAAATGGGATCTCACCTGACCCAATAGTTTGCGCAAAAATTGGAGTTAATCCAATACAAAAAATACCAAACAGGAGTAACAAAGATCTGTATTTAATCATATCCCAAAATTACGGAAATATTCAATGAACTGATCAGAATTAACTCATGCCAATCAGACATTTTGATAGTGGGATATGTATATTAGCCCTTGAAATTCTTAATCTATTTAACCTATAAAATGGCGCATTACGGAATTATTGGTGCTGGGATTAGTGGTCTTACACTTGCCTGGAAGCTAAAAAAACAAGGTCACCAGGTAACCATCTGGGAATCGGGAACTACTGCAGGTGGAGTCATTGGTTCAGTACGAGAAGACGATTGGCTTGCTGAATCAGGTCCAAATTCTATTCAGGACTCAGATTCGAGTGTCATGGAATTAGTTGAATCACTGGGCATAACCAACCAACTTCTGGAAGCTTCTACTACCGCTAAACGCAGGTACATCGTACGGGACAGATCTCCCCATTTAGTACCAAATTCTCCCGTTTCAGCTGTTACGACACCACTTTTTTCCACCAGAGCAAAATTAGGTATCCTCCTGGAACCATTTCGTGCAGTTGGTGGTCCGAATAATCCAAAATCAAAAAGAAACGTCTCTAATCAACTCAAGGATGATGATTTTGATACATCAACAGACGAAAACATTATTGAGTTTGATGAATCCCTTGCATCGTTTGTCGATCGTCGCCTGGGACCTGAATTCCTTGATTATGCGATTAATCCTATGGTTGGCGGAATTTATGCCGGGAAACCGGAAAGACTTTCTGTAAAACATGCATTCCCGAAAGTGTATGCTCTTGAAAAAGAATTCGGTTCTCTGATTAAAGGGGCAATTGGCAGGATACTTGAAAGAAAAAAATCCGGTCAAACTCCTCACAAAAAGCGAGTATTGAGTTTTAAAAATGGTCTAAGTGATCTCATAAATGCTTTGATAATGAAACTGGGATCAGATTTACATACGAGTCAGTCTGTAATTAAGGTTGATAAAAAATCATCCGGACAATACGAAATTACGACACGTGTTTTTACTAAATCTACGGTTCAAAGTGCCCCAAATTCGGATGGATCCTTGAATCCAATTGGGTTTACTCCCCCAACCGTTACAAATTTATTTACGGTCGATGAACTTGTTTACGCAGGAACAACCTGGCGATTGAATGAAATCCAGTTTGAGAATATTATCGGACTCCCCGACTCCTACCTGCCAACGCTGAATTATGCACCTGTGGTAAGTGTAACTTTAGGGTATCCACTTAAAAATATTCTGCATCCATTAGATGGATTTGGAGTATTGGTCCCCGAAGTTGAGAACATGAATATACTGGGATGCCTGTTTACTTCGTCTATTTTTCCGAACAGAGCTCCGGCTGGACATGCAACATTAACCGTTTTTGTGGGTGGGATGCGGAATCCTGACATGATCCAGTTACCGGATGAGAAACTGTTAAAATTGATTTATGCTGATTTGAATCAACTTCTGGGAATTAAAGAGAATCCGGTATTTTTGCATATAAAGCGGTGGGAAGAAGCTATTCCACAGTATGAAATGGGGTTTTCTGCCTATTTAAAACGCCTCGACGATATTGAAATCAATAATGATGGATTTCATTTTATTGGGAATTATCGTTCCGGAATTTCTTTGGATGCATGTATCAGAAATAGCTGGAATTGGAAATCCGGGAATTAATTATTTCAGGGAGATAATGTTGCGATAAGTAGAAATCGAATGGTTGGGGTTTAGGAAACCATTCTATTATTTTCGATGAACATCGTGCTGGACCAACAGTTTAAGATGTTTGAATAGTGCCAGGCTGATCGTTTGTGTTTCTCACTTTAATGGCAATAAAGACTGTTGAAAATACAACAACTCCGGTTAGCCAAAAGGGCAAGTCAAAACTTATTGCAAACAGGAAACCACCCCAGGTTGGACCAATTGCTCGACCAAGCCCTGATAGTCCTTGTGTCGCACCAATTGTGGCACCCATTCTTTTTGGATCTGCCTTTTGTGAGATTAAACTGGTAACTGTTGGCAGATTTAGACTATGACCCACTGCCATAATGGACAAATACATGGTAAGCTCAGGAATTGTTGAGGCGGTTCCGAGCAGAAAAAGTCCGATTGCCATTAAAAAATTACCCACCAAAAACAACGTTTCTTCGCGGAAAACTTTAGTCAAAGGACGAATCAGTCCACCTTGAATGATTGCTGTGATTATTCCTAACCAGAAAAATTGAATCCCAACCTGGCCAGCGGTCATCCCTAAAACTGCTTCACAAAACAAAGGAAATGCACTATATAAACTGGATTGTCCGAATGATAGAATAAACATCGATATCATTAACAGAATTAGCAACATTCCGGATGTGGATCCCCTACTGGTCTCTACCAGATTTGTCCAGTATGCTTTGGTGAAAACACCATCTTTTGCTCCAACTGACACATCGGCACCCTTTACAACTGTTTCTTCGAGTTTAAAATAAACAAGCAGAAAGCTGGCAAATGAAAGAATTGCTGCAAAAAATGCAGGTAGTGCAAAAGCGTGTTCCGTTAACCAAGCTGCAAAATTTGGCATTCCCAGATCTGCGGCAAACGCTGAAATGGAAGGATGAATTAATCCGGCAGCCAAAGCTGGACCCATCACGAATCCAAGTCCAAATGCAGCTCCAATCAGACCCATTCCCCTTGCACGGTCTTTCACATCGGTAACATCTGCGAT
This sequence comes from Bacteroidota bacterium, assembly GCA_003448835.1. Classification (GTDB taxonomy): domain Bacteria; phylum Bacteroidota; class Rhodothermia; order Balneolales; family HLUCCA01; genus UBA11400. Next base: position 11,003 of record DLXM01000362.1, read on the forward strand.
GTAAGCCTGTGCGGTTGAAATATTTCCACCCATAACACCGGCTAACAGTCTTGATAACATCAGAAGTGTAAATGTGTCAGCTAATCCAAATAATATATAGGCTACCGAGGCCCCGAATGTACTAAGAAGCATTATGGGACGGCGACCGATTTTGTCGGACCATCCTCCCCAGATTGGTGAAAAAATAAGCTGTGCGACTGAATAGATACTGTAAAGTAGGCCGATCATTACCGGACTGGCACCAAATTCGGATGCGTAAAATGGCATTAATGGAAGTACAATACCAAATCCAATCAGATCAATCAGAACTACAAGAAAAACAGTAAAAAGCCGCAGATTTTTCACGATTGATTCATTGCCCAGGTACGTGTCGCTTCGATAGTTTTATCCAGATCTGAATACGAATGGGCATTGGAAATAAACCAGGCTTCGTAGGCAGCCGGTGGCAAATATATACCTGCATCCAACATGGCATGGAAGTACGATTTAAATCGCTCAGCATCAGTTTTGATGGCGGTTTCGTATCCGGTTACCGGCTGTGATGAGAAAAATATTGAAATCATAGATCCAACCCGATTTATGCTGTAATCAAATGAAGCAGCGGAAAGTACTTCGTGAAGTCCTTTTTCTAAATAAGCTGTTTTTTCTTCGAGCTCATCATAAATCTTAGGATTTCGATTCAATTCAGATAACAACGCGTATCCGGCGGCCATTGCCAGCGGGTTTCCGGATAGTGTTCCTGCTTGATAAACGGGACCATCCGGTGAGACCACTTTCATAATTTCAGCACTGCCACCATAAGCACCTACGGGAAGTCCGGCTCCGATTATTTTTCCGTATGTAACTAAATCAGCTTTAATTTCATAGATTTCCTGTGCACCGCCTGGCGCAAGTCTGAATCCCGTCATCACTTCATCAAAAATCA
>DLXM01000219.1 GCA_003448835.1 Bacteroidota bacterium
AAACTACATTCCGGCATAGAGAACTTCTGGAGGGAGTCCGGTGCCGGGATATATTCAAGTAGTGTATTAGTGTTGGGGTCACACCAAATTTGTCACTTTTGTCGTCTTTTCACCCTCTTTTGGTAGAATAAACAAAAGAGCGAGTGAATTATATACCTTGCTAATATTTCGTACATAAAACTCTTTTTTATTTCTAATTAATCGCAAAACTTCGTATATTTGTTTAAACAATTATTGTCGAATTTATTATTAAGTATTATTTAAAAATGACCTTCCTTGAGTATCAAAAATTATTTGAAACAATATTAACAACTGAAAATCCACCCTCACCATATAACAATCCGGCTTATATTAATTTCACGAAATTGAATCAATCGCGGATGTCACGATGGGACAAAACTATGGTCCTTAATGAGGAATTAGTAAAACGATTGGGATCAATTCAGGAACCTCAGCATTGGATTATCATCACGGAGCCATGGTGTGGGGATGCTGCGCATTCACTTCCTTTTATGATTGCATTGGCGGAATCGAGTGATAAAATTACATACGATATCGAATTACGTGATTCTGAGCCCCATCGTATTAACCACTATTTAACGAATGGTGGAAAAAGTATTCCAAAATTGATTGCACTTGATCCGGGTGGTCAAGACCTGTTTTCATGGGGACCCAGACCGGTTCAAGCGCAAAAAATTAATGATGATATGAGGGCGACGAATGCACGATATGATGAAATCAATCTCAAATTGCAGGTGTGGTACAATGCTGATAAAGGTGTTTCGTTTCAAGAGGAGTTACTTGAACTGATAACCCAATTAACGGATTCACCCGTTCTGCTGTAGAGTTGTTTTTTCCCGGTCGTTTGCGACATGATGGAACATAATAGCAGCAATGAGAAACAGTGTGATAAAGAATCCGTTTACACCGATGATTTCAATTACTGAACTATGAGGAACATGTTGCATACCTGCTAGTAGGGCAGTTATTCCCAATATCGCCTGGACCGATGCCATTGCCACGAATGTATAACTCATACCCCGTGGTGCAAATTTGTAAAAGGCTCCACCAATAGCACCAACAGCTAATACTGCTAAATACAATAAGTTAAACATGTTGTCTTCTGATCCGATGAGTCCAACCGCGGCATTTACCCAAAGCAATAGAAAACCTGTGAAAATACCATAAGCGATTGCAATCCGATAAAATGTTTCGTTTGCAGTACGAGTAATGAGTTTATAACCCATTCCACAGCTAAATAGGATTATACCCATTATTACGAAGTCGGATAGGGTCCAGTCTACTTCACCTGTAAATTGCATGGCAGTAAATGGAATAGCTAATATGAGTAATGTCGCTGCTGCAACACTCAATATTGGTTTTAAGAGATTTTGATCTGTTGTCATGATTTATTTTTGTGTTGTTGTGAATTTTATCTGTTGATTATACTTAAATCAATTCTACCTTAGCTGAAACAAGAGGATGGTAATAAATTACAATGCAACCCTTTTTGTCCTTCGCATTGTCCTACCCTTTCTGATGCAAGCATCTGATTTATTGAGAGTGTGATTAATATATATTTTGAAAGTACTTTGAATTTCAAAGTACTAAGTGAAAAAATTTTAAAGTATGTTATTCACCTCCATCAAGTTTGCGATTGAGACTTTTGGTAACAAAAAACCATATTGTCCCAACAAGAATCAGAAGTAATGGAATAGCACCTGGCTCACTTTCAACAGTTATCATATACGTCAGTAGAACGAGTCCAATGGCGATCGTTGTAATTGGCAACAAAATGTTAATTTTTTGCGATTCAGATTTCGTTGTGGTCATAGTTTATGTTTGTTTATTTGAATTGATGATGGTTTCGAGAGCTTTTAAATGATCTTCAAATGCAACGCGACCCGATTTGGTGATCGCATACCGAGTGTGAGGTTTTTTATCGACAAATGATTTCTCCACATCGATAAAATCCTCTTTTTCCAATGCCTTCAAATGTGTCGCAAGATTCCCATCCGTTACATTGAGCAGATCGCGTAAGGTTGTAAAATCAATAGAATCATTCACCGCCAGAGCGGACATGATGCCCAATCTGATTCGACTTTCGAAGGCTTTATGTAATTCGTCGATGGATATTTTCACCGTTCGTACCTGTAATACAAATATATTCCGTAAATGATATGGACAACTCCAAATCCGAGTGCCCATATTAAAAGTCCGTATTCAATAAACCATGCACCTAGGAGTCCCAGTGCCATTTGGATAAGCCCAAGGAATTTGAGATCGTCAAAAGTGAATTTACTGGCATGAAACAACGCTAATCCGTAAAAAATCAACGACACCGGAGCAATCAAACCCAATAATCCTTTTGCAATTAGAATCAACATCAGCAATCCACCGGCAAATAATGGTCCTGCCATATTGATTACAAGTTGTTTAGAAGCACTATTCCATACTTTTTCACCTTTTTTGACCGCAAATCGGGATGATAATGCAACAGCTGTACTGATAGCCAGGATCAAAATCAAAACACCGAGCATCATTACATTCGGAAAGTTCTGTTGAAGCTCAGTTGAATCTGATACCGAATACATAAGAGTATCCGGATTAAATCCGAAGAAGGAGTACGCAACATAAGCCCCAGTTAAAGCATATACTCCGGCCATGATTCCAGCCCATCCCGAAAGAGACATGAACTTAGAAGAACGCTCCATCATAGAGCGAATCTGTGCTAAATCCTGTTTGTAATCCTTTTCATTTTTCATAGTTCGTCAAGGTTGTTCATCGAGGTTCAATCCAATATACAAAGTACTTTGTTTTTCAAAGTTAATATATTTTTGTTTACTACGCAATAGATATTTTTTGAGACCCTCTTCTCTCCTTCTCTCCTTCACTTTTTCTCTTTTTCGCTCCATCTCTTTTTCGCTCGGCTTTGCCTGCACGATTTACGACGCTAGACTGCGCACTTTGTGCTTGTGTACCGTCTTCAATTCTCTCCTTCACTCCTTCACTTCCTTACCCATCAACTTCAAAACTTCATCCACTGGAATGGCCTCCTGAATCCTCCCCTCATCCCCTTCCATCGTTTCAGCCATAAAGAGCGAGTTCAAAATCGCCTCTTCAGTAGCTTCAATGGCAGCTAAAAACAGCGGGGACATCACATCGTTTATCAATTCGGTCACTTGCCGAGTTCTACTTTCAGAATCAATATTGTTCCTCACCCCTGGATGTGTTGAAAACGCAATTACGTAGTCTCCGGACCCATTCGAAGCAATGCCACCTACCCGGACAATCCCCATAAATGCCCTTTTCGCAAGTCTTTCCAGATTACGCGATGAAATCGGAGCATCCGTTGCCACTATAATCATCACAGATCCATCTACATCATAATCATAACCATCATCAGATTTAACTATAAAATCCTGCTTCGTATCGGGACTCGCCTCATTTGTACTATAAATAGACTCATCGCCAACCTTACTGGACATATAATGATTTCCCAGCATCTCACCAACCGGAACCCCATCAATCGTCAAAATTCCACCGAAATTTGATTGGACTAATACACCAACGGTATATCCACCCCGATTTTCAGGTAATTTTCGTGATGAAGTCCCGATTCCACCTTTAAATCCAAGCGCTCTGGTCCCTGTACCTGCGCCTACGTTCCCTTCAGCTACCATTCCCGTCTTAGCAGATTGAATCGCTTGATACACATCATCGGTATCCACAACTCTGGCTCGAATATCATTTAACCACCCGTCGTTGGTCTCACCGACTACCGGATTTACAGAGCGTACATTTTCATTTCCTTCCTGCTTTAACACATAATCCGCTACCCCATGAGCCACATTAAAAATGCTCAACGTATTCGTCAACGCAATGGGAGTTTCCAGCTCCCCCAACTCTACCACTTGTGTAAATCCAAGTGCCTTACCAAAACCATTTCCAACAAAAACGGCAGCCGGAACCCGGTCCCGAAACAGATTTCCGTTGTGTGGCAGTATAGCTGTTACTCCGGTACGGATTCCATCGCCCTCAATCAATGTTTGGTGACCGACCAAAACACCCTCAACGTCCGTGATGGCATTCCATGGTCCAGGTGACAATATTCCAGGATGAATCCCAAGATCCCGAACACGCTTTCGATCCTGAGATTGTCCTTCATCAATCGTAATCAGACACAAAACAGCGACAAGACTTAATACAGTAATTTTTTTCATCAGATAATTAAATTTAGTTATGACCGCAAACACATGTATTTACTATATAAAAAAGATATCGATTCCGGGGAGTGCTTTTAAAATTCATTAGATAACTCCAATTAAATACCATAATCACGTTCCACTTTAGAAATACGGACTTTGAACTTGGAGTACCAAATTTCATGTCCAAGTTTTTGAGCAATTAAATGTTCGGAGTGTTTTTTCCAGTTAGAAATGGCCTCGAGACTATCCCAGTATGATACCGTAATGCCCAGTTCATTACGGGCAGACTCGAAACCGAGGAAACCTTGTTGTTCAGTGGCTAAATCCAACATACGATCTGCCATTTCAGCATAGCCGTGGTCACCTTCGGTCCTGAGGGATGTGAAAATTACAGCATAATAAGGTGGATTCGGTGTGGTGGCGATTTTTGCCATAGCACCCTCAATTTGGTAAACGGTTGTGTGTTCTTTCGATAAGTCTGCTTCGAAAATCCCTTTCAAAGTACTAAAATCACCCGAAAACAAAAATCATTGGCCAAACTTCACTGAATAGACATCAATGGAAGGTTCCCCTTCATTGTTGACCATATAAAACTTACTGTTTCTCACAACATGAATAGTCGTTTCAGATGGTAAAAAAAATCGACCTATAGGGTCTCCATCGTAACTTAGAATGACATATTCCTTCCCGTTTTCGGCATCATCAACCATGAGCCAAAATCGATTCTGTTCGTCCATAAATCCACCCGTAAATGGTGGTTTGATATCACGAATTAACTGTCGGCGAGCTTGCTTTTCATCCGGATTTAGCTCTGAGAAATGGTAATCCATATCCTCATCAGTAAATGGTCGGGGTTTGACATTCAGCACCAATTCATGTTCGATATTCAAGTTTTCGTCGTACACCTGGATGCTGGATTTCTGCGGTCGAAACACCAATACTCGCTGATTTGGTAATGGACTAAAGCTATCTGAATAACGGTACGGCAAATAACTATGCCGCATTCCGGAACCATTATTTATGATTTGAATATAAACTGAATGTTTTGTTAGCGACAAAACACCCTCTTTAATTTGTAAACTGTCATTCACGATTTGAACTAAATTGACAAAATCTGTCTCATATTCAGGTGGAACCATACCAAAAGGAGTGCGGAAGGAGTCTACAACGACATAAAAGCTCGAAAAATCATTTTCAGAACGAATTCCAAACACGGGTCCGGGGGATCTAAATGTATGATCCCTAACAAATTCATAAATCCCAAGATCATTTTGGTGATACTCTGTCATTACACTATTGTTGTTGCTCAACACTAATATTTCACCATTAATATGAGGCGTAGCATATCGACTCAGCTCACCTGGACCTCGTCCGGGGCGGGCAACTGTTGCGCGATAATTCCCTAAACTGTCGAACTGAAAAATTGAATTTTCCGGCTGTTGACCAACCAGGATTTGTCCATCGTTGTCAACCAATACACTTGTAATCTGGGCAGGCAGAAAGTCTTCGGACTCGGTTATGCTAAATTCTTTTTGAATTTCAATCAACGGGATTTGTGAATAATCCAGTTCATTTTCTGTAGCTGTTTCTGTAGAACAACTGGCTAAAACCAACCCAAGAATAGCAATTGAGACTAATTTGTAAATCCTTTTCATGACGAACTAATTTTACTTAGTAATTTAAACATACACCGATTAAATCTATGTATTTCAGTCACTAATTTCCAATATACCTGCCAATTTTCTTGTAGTGTTCCAGTTGCGGATGGTGATATTTTTGTAGATTGGAGTTGAGATAATTTTGTTCAAATAGCTACTTCCGGCACGTTCTATTAAACGAGAAAAATAAACAACCCTCTCACCCGACCACATACGATCGACGCCTTCCCGGGGTGAAATACTAGTCATGATATCCTCAGGGACAAACCCCGGCATCAAAAACATCACATCATACCGATATTCCTCCGGACTCTGGCCAAACCCATCAGGTGCGGATTTAACTACCGTTTCGAGTTGCTCTTTTGAAACCATAACGACCTTCGACTTATAATTAAATGTCGCAGAGAGTTGATTTTCAATTAATGAGGTCATTTCAGGCAGGTTATCCTGATCGCTCTCAAAGATCACATTTCCACTTTGGATGTAGGTTTTTACGCCAGTGAATCCCATATCCTCGAAGCACTTTTTTAAATCCACCATCTTGATGATGTTATTTCCACCCACATTTATGCCGCGAAGTAGTGCCAGGTATGATGCCATGTTAAATTGAGGGATCTTTTAAGTAATTAAATCGAAATCTTCAACTCACTTGCTTCCTCTTCCGCATTTCTTGCAGTGCGACGACAAAAATGGTAACTAATGTCAATGGGATAGCGAAGTAGAACATAACGGAACTAAACATTGGCAATGCATCGTGTTGTGAAGCCGCCAAAACCAGATACATTGTGTAGGCTACATAGTATAATAGAAATAAAACCCCTTCTTTTCGACTGATAATGCCCCCTGTAAAAAATATAGGGAAACAAGCGAGTGCAACTACGATCATCACTGGTATATCAAAACCAACAAGGGCCGTTGACACCTCAATGCCACTGGGTGCCACGATACTGGATATCCCAAGCACCCCCATAATATTGAATATGTTACTTCCTACCACGTTACCCACAGCAATGTCTCGTTCACCACGAACTGCAGCTATGATGGATGTAACTACTTCTGGAAGTGATGTACCCGCTGCAACTATGGTCAAACCAACAACTAATTCACTGACGCCCATATACTGGGCAAAAGATACCGCACTTTCAACAAGCCAACGGGATCCAATTACCAAAAGTAAGAGGCCACCTATTACTAATCCAATATTCTTAGCCCAATCAAGTTTTGAAAATCCATCCACCCCAAATTCTTTACTGTATTCTGCGTTTACTTTGGCACTCTCTTTTCGGCTTTGATAAATAAGAAACCACACATAAATAATGAGTCCAACAAAAAATATAACTCCATCTACAAAACTAATCATGCCATCTAAGGAGAAAAACAAAACGATAACCGAGACCAGAATCATCAAAGGCACATCAATACGCATCAATTGCCTTGAAACTACCAAAGGGACAATCAAGGACGCAACACCGAGGATAAAAAGTACATTAAAAATGTTACTACCCACCACATTTCCCAGAGCGATGTTCGCTTGTCCTGATAACGCCGCTTTGATGCTTACCGCCAGCTCAGGAGAACTGGTACCAAAAGCCACCACCGTTAATCCGATAACTAAGGGGGAAATCCCCAATACTGCAGCCGATCGTGACGCGCCCCGGACCAATGCTTCGGCGCCAATAATCAGGAAAAGTAATCCAACGACGAAGTATGCGATTTCCATATTGTCCTATTTTTTTAAGTTTCTGGATACTGTTTTCACGAGAATGCCATTTGAACAAGCAAGTTAATAAATAACTTATACCTCATTTTGATTAATTACCCTGACCTGCGTTTGTTACGTGACGTTGCCAGATATCGAGATAGACTTCTTTGAATGGGACCCAGGTGTCACGTTCGATTTGGGCATCGTTTAAACGGACAATATTCATGGTTATTTGCAGATTTTTAAGCGCTTTATCAAATTGACCCTTTGTACATCCGGTTTCTTGAACTACTGTTTTACGCAATGAAGTGGTGTCCCAGGGTTCTTCCGTTATTTTGTCGTACACAAATTGGGTTAATGAATCTTGTTTTTTGATGTCCACATAAGCGATTGGAAAGTGAACATCCCGTACATATTCCAGATCCATGAGTACGGCAAGTCCACTTTTTATTTTACCGTAATAGATTTCAGTCGGATATTCGGCTGGTAGCTGATTTTTCCACGCCCAGACAACACCGATTCGCTCTCCCCAACCGCTTTCACCGGGTTGTTTTTTGGGGTAATCGACATGTTCATACAATGATGTATGTTCAGTTTTCTCACTTTGAAATACGGTACAGACTTTCACTTTTTTAATAAAGTCTCGAGCTTGTTCGATTGTTTTGATGTAAGGCGTATCACCCATCGGAATTCTCTTGTTTATGATTTTCTTGTTGAACTTAAATAAGAAGCTACACTAATTAAGAAATTGGGCAAAAACTTAAATAGCGTAACGCGTTAATTAAGAAAATGTACAAAAACTTAAATAACAGTCCCGATAATTTAAGAAGCAAAGTATATGTTACTAATATATAATATTGTATATCAGTAATATAAACTGAGGTAAATCAAACGAACTCGTTCCAGCGGGTAAGTTTATGATGACAGGGTCAGTTATCTGATCCATCCCCTTTCAAATGCAGATCGGCGAAGTCGAGATAGTGTGCCCAGTCCCATGGGGTGATGCTGTGCAAACCATCGCGTACATGAAATCCTATGGGTCCACGTTTTAAAGCGGTACCCGGCTGTGGACTTTCATCCGGCAATTGTACGTCTAACCCATATAAACGCCAAACCGGTTCGGCTGCTTTTGCGGCCAGAAATTCTCCGGTTGGATTAGCCCAAACGTCTTGTGACGCGGTGCCAAGATAAAATGGGCGGGGAGCAATGAGGGCTAATGTCAGGTGATTATCGACGGGCAGATCAGCGGTTGAGTTTTCGTAGGATTTAGCTGCGTCAGCAAACCAATGTGGAAATTTATTGATGGTCTGCCAGTAGGTCTCTCCGTAATTGCGTTTAAATAGTGCACCAAGACCATTATTAGCGATAACCATCGCAAATCGTGGATCACGAGCACCCGCCCAGGCAGCGGTTCTTCCCAATCTGGAATGCCCGATCAATGCAACCCGAGTTGGATCCACTATTGAGTCTGTTTCCAGGATATCCATAATTCGACTAAGTCCCCAGGCCCAGGCGGCTAAACTGCCCCANNAGTGCGTGTACCCCATTTTTGAATTCATCGTGATAATCAGGATCAATTTCACCATACGTCGCTGTTACTACCCCGTAACCTCGAGATATAATATCCTCGACCGGCCACCGGTCGTTCACTGATCCGCGTGATCGTTCATTTGATCTGTTTTGATCAATACCGAATGGTTCATAATTTTCGACCCATCCCTGGCCAACCTGCACATCTGGATCAAATCCAATGGTATGATTTCCAAAATAATTGAGTCCCAAAAAAGTCGGGACTGATCCTTCGGTATGGACCGGGGTGTAAATTAACACATCTAATTGAAGGGAGTCGATTTCAGTTGCAAGATGAATCCGAATTTCGCGCCGGAGTGCTTTTCCGTTGAGTGCAGTTGGATCGTGGCTTAGAATTTCGGTCCTTGAACGGACTTCTCCACTCGGAACCATCCCGAATAGAGTATTTTCAAGTAGATTCAGAATCTCCGGGCGCCGTTGATTTTCCCATTCTTCGATAGTAGTTACGCGCGTGCCATCGTTGAAAACCATGGGATCAGGCAACTCATACGGCGCGATTGCAGCAGAATCAAGGTTCATTTGCCATCGCGGATCGCTCCAATCCTGTGCAAAAACACTGGATTGCGTTGTGATCGTAATCATAACTGTAATCGAAATCAACCACATAATAGATTCAGATTGAATCAAAAAAGAAGTTCCTAAAAATCTTAACAGTTTCATGGGAGTGAAATCCAAAAAATATATACGGATTTTGCGATCAATTATGACAATTTAAATGAGTTTATGCCTGATATTAAAAATTCAACTTAAGAAAAACTCACAAAATCTATTAAATTAGGCGCATGTCGTTGATGTATTTGAGATTATGTAGAATTAAAAATTTAGCGTTTAAAATTGTAAAACGTTGCCTTTTATAGAGTTGAGTGTTGAAAATCAGCACTTCACATAAAAAATATTATTCACAGAAGTCAATTAACATTTTTAGTCGTTCTGAAATTCATTGAATTCAGTCATTTCCACTCCATTTTATGAAATCAAAATCATTCAAAGCACACTCCCCCGCTGAAATCACAACTGAGTTAGACCACTGCATGTCTGATGGTTTTAATCCAACTCTGGCAGTTGTTTTTCTTTCGATTCAGCATGATATCGCACAGGTTCAACGACATTTTAATGAGCGAAATATTGCCATTTTTGGTGCGACAACAAACGGTGAATTTATCGATGAAGACCTGGACAGAGGCTCTATTGCGGTCCTGCTCATGGATATTAAGAAGTATTATTTCCATATCTATTTTGAAGAATTCCCTGAACGAAATTACCGTGAAACAACCCGAATAATTGCTCGAAATGCGCAAAATGAATTCAAAAAGCCGGCTTTTCTGATTGCTTATTGCAACATGAAGACAGATGCCGAAGAACTGTTGAAAGGGTTCGAAGTCGAAATCGGTGAGAAAGTGAATGTGTATGGTGGCATGGCGGGGGATGATTATGCTTTTGCCGAACAAAAAGTGTTTACCAATGATGTTGTGAGTAATGAGGGGATTGTGGTAGTCGCTCTGGATGAGGATAAAATCTCGATCAAGGGACGTGCAACATGCGGTTGGAAACCGATCGGAACGCCCAAAACGGTGACTAAGAGTGTGGGGAATAAAGTTTATACGGTCGATGATGTCCCAGTGCTCGATTTAACGCTTAAATATGGCGGTATTACAAATGTTACCCGGGAAACAGCCTCACAAGATACGGCACTGGAGATTGCCACTACCCTGCCGCTACAGTTGCAACGTGAGGTTGGAGATCCCATAATGCGTCCTGGATTGATTGTGGATTTTGATGATGGATCTTTTGTCTGCAGTGGCACTGTTCCCCAGGGTTCACAGATTCGATTTTCTGTTCCCCCTGATTTTGATGTGATGGAGCTGGTATTAAAAGAAGCACGGGATTTGAAGGATAAGGAAATACCTGAAGCGGATGCGTTAATTGTTTTTAGCTGTGCTGGACGAATCCTGGCATTTGGTCCCATGATGAATGTGGAAATCGAGGGACTCAGGAAAGTTTGGGATGTCCCCATGGTGGGTATTTTCAGTTATGGAGAGCTTGCCAGAGCAACAAACGGTAGACTCGAAATGCATAATCTTACCACATGTTGTGTGGTATTAAAAGAGAAGTAAAATTTTAAAATTATTCAGATTAATAAAATCATTGCATAGAAGGAGAATTTTCAGTTGAAGGCTAAAAATATAAAAGGGAAAACTACCGAAGATATTAAGAATGCTTTAGATAAAAGCATGTCAGATGGTTACAAGCCAACACTTGCAATTGTATTTATGTCATTCGAACTGGACATCGATGCCGTGTGTGAACTTTTGACTCAAAAAGGGATCGAAATTTTCGGAGCTACCTCTTCAGGCGGATTTATCGGCAGCGAAATCGAAGAAATTTGCATCGTAATCATGTTGCTGGACATCCATCCAAACCATTTCAAATTAAAGTATCTGGAAGTGGGTAATGAATCTGAATTTGAAATTGCAAAACAGTTGGGTCAGTACGGAAAAAAAACCTATACCAATGCATCGTTTATTATTGTCTCCGGATGGAGCAAAGAAATGGATGGCGAAGAAATAATCAGAGGTATTGAAGAGGGATTCGGGAGCGGGGCATCCATTTTTGGAGGAATGGCGGCCGATGACCTGAAATTGACCGCTCCAAAGGTATTCACAAAAGACAAAATCAGTATCACTGGCTTGTTAGGTCTGATTATTGACGAGGACAAAATAAATATTTCAGGGGTTGCAACGTGCGGATGGAAAGCCATCGGCACTACTAAAAGCATCACCAAAAGTTCTGGAAATATTGTCTATACCATCGACGATAAACCCGCACTGGATCTGGTCATGAAATATCTGGGTATCAGTCTGGATGATCAGCTTATTGATAATGCTGTTTTCAATTTAGATCTCTTCACATATTATCCGTTACAACTTGAAAGAGATAATGCTCCCGCGGTAATGAGAACTGCCATGATGGGTATTGTCGAAGATCGTTCATTGGTATGTGCCGGTAACATTCCCCAAGGCTCAAAAATACGTTTTTCTTTGCCACCCGATTTTGATGTCATTGATATCGTTATTGATGAGTGTAGTGAAGTAAAAAATGGACAAATACAGGATGCCGATGCGGTCATTATGTTTTCTTGCATTAGCAGATATATGGCATTTGGTGCGATGACATCCGAAGAAATAAGACGGGTTGAAGAAGTCTGGGATGCCCCCTTAATTGGCTTTTTCACGTATGGAGAGTATGGCAAATCAAAAGGTGGAGAACATGAATTTCATAACAACACGTGTTGTGTGGTAGCTTTTAAAGAGAAATAAATGAATCCACATCTCCAGAATATTCTCGATATCATTGCCAGGACTGATATGTCGGCGGAGCAAAAAACTGAACTCAGTAAGGCACTTAAGCTTGTTGAACATGAGATCACTATTACCGAGTTTAAGCTGGATCGCACCGAAAAAGTGAAACGCACTACGGCCATCTTGCTTGAGGAAACCATTGAGGAGCTGGAACAAAAGCGAAAAGCGATTGAAGAGACGAATTTGGCCTTGCAAAAGTCACTTGAGGAGCTAAAAGCGGCACAGGACCAACTCGTGCAGCAGGAAAAACTGGCTTCTTTGGGCCAGTTAACGGCCGGAATCGCACATGAAATCAAGAATCCGCTGAATTTCGTGAATAATTTTTCGGATGTGAGCCTGGAAATGATTGACGAAGTAATTGAAGAGGTGAAGAGGGGTTGGAGTAAGGAAGTGAAGGAGAGAAGGAGAGAAAAAGAGAAGGAGAGAATTGAAGACGGTACACAAGCACAAAGTGCGCAGTCTAGCGTCGGAAATCGTGTAGGTGAAGCCGAGCGAAAAAGTGAAGGAGATGAAGAAAAAGAGGTGGATCGAGCGTTGGTCCTGGAAATTTTAGATGACATAAAAACCAATTTGACCAAAATTCATGAGCATGGGTCCCGCGCCGATGGTATCGTGAAATCGATGCTGATGCACTCACGGGGTGGAACGGGTTCTCTGGAGCCAACCGACCTGAACGGACTGGTCCGCGAGTATGTGAACCTCTCCTACCACGGAATGCGCGCAGGGAAACATCCAATAGATGTAGACATTGAGTTGAAATTGGATGAGTCCGTTGGGGACGTCCCTCTCATTGCTCAGGACTTCTCGCGCGTGATTCTGAATTTATGCAATAATGCGTTTGATGCGATGGGGGATTCATCCAAACCAAAATTAACGGTGCGGACGCTCCGTGACGCTGAAAAGATTACGATCGAAATCGAAGATAACGGACCCGGAATTCCCGACGACATCCAGGACAAAATTCTGCAGCCGTTTTTCACCACCAAGAAAGGCACCCAAGGCACCGGACTCGGACTCTCCATCACTCACGACATTATCAAAGCACACGGGGGAAGTCTGGATGTCCAGTCTGAGCTAGGGCAAACAATCTTTAAGATCAACCTCAACAGTTAATCCATGAACACACGAACAATCACTGGAAACCAGCCAAATGAAAACCTTATCGTCATTTAGATGCTAGACTACTTAATCATAATAATTCACATGTGATTTTCTCCTATCTCATATATCCCCCCAATTAACAAAATGATCACAGACAAGAAAAAAGAGCTCCTCGAATCAACCTACGATAAAGTTATCCATGTAGGATTCTGCTTAATTCCTTACGAAGACCTCTCCTCTATCTTTGCAAAAGACATGATCGCTTTTGGAACGACAAAAGATGAATTGATACGCTCTTTTGATGAAATGGATGCATTATTTAAATCGCAGTTTGAACAGATGGGTGACATTGTCCCCGAAATAAAACGAGAACGCATTGCAACACAGTTTTCATCTGACGAAAATCAAGTCATCATTTCCGAAATCGTTGCCATGACAATGAAAACCGAGGAGTTTACGAACACACTTACTGTCCGTACGTCGGCTGTGTTAGATTGGGTTAAGGACAAATGGATTTTTGTTCACTGGCACGCTTCTTCACCTGTTAAAACCGAAAATGATCATTGGCATTTTGATGAGTGGAAAAAGGAAAACGATCGATTACAGGAGCTTGTCGATCATCAAACAGCCGATCTTAGACAAAAAAACCGCGATTTAGAAATTGAAACCGCATTGGAACGGGTTCGGGCGAGAAGCATGGCCATGCACAACAGTACTGAACTTGGGGAAGTGGCTTTGGTTCTCTTTGACCAACTTAAAAGTCTGGGGGGTGAGCTTTGGGGCACCGGATTCGCCTTCTGTCAAAATGACTCCAATGTTGATGAGTTCTGGTTCGCTAATGATAAGGTTATCATGCCTCGACTAAACATTCCAAATAATGTGGATCCAGTACATAGGCAAATGTATGATGGTTGGAAAAATAATTTTGCATCATTGTCTATCGAAAAAGGTGGGCAGGAGTTAAAAAATCATTATGACTACATGTTAACAGTCCCCGATGTCAGGCCCATTTTCACTGGAATGTTAGAAAAAGGTATCACATTCCCAGAATGGCAAAAATGGTATACTGCGTATTTTAAAAATGGGTACCTGTTAATTATTACAACAAAAAATTATGAGAATGAGGAGGTTTTTGTACGGTTTGCTACCGTGTTTGAGCAAGCCTATACCCGCTTTCAAGATTTAAAAGTTGCCGAAGAACAAGCTAACATCATTCGCGAAGAACGAGACCGTCTGGAGATTACACTAAATAAACTACAGACTACCCAAGATCAGCTGATCCAAAGAGAAAAACTGGCTTCGCTCGGACAACTGACCGCTGGAATCGCCCATGAGATCAAGAATCCGCTGAATTTTGTGAACAACTTCTCGGAAGTAAGCCTTGAAATGATCGATGAAGCGATGGAGGAAGCAAAAAAGGCATCTGACAATTCTCATGTCCAGGAAACACTCGAGATACTGACCGAAATCAAAGCCAATCTGGCCAAGATTCACGAGCATGGGTCCCGTGCCGATGGTATTGTGAAGTCGATGCTTATGCACTCAAGGGGTGGATCTGGTTCAATGGAACCAACCAATCTGAATCAGGTAGTTGGCGAGTATGTAAACCTGGCCTTTCATGGGATGCGGGCAGGGAAACATCCGATCAATGTCGATATTGACCTGGATCTGGATGATTCCATTGGACAAGTCCCGCTCATCGCCGAAGATTTCTCTAGAGTTATTTTAAATCTGTGCAATAATGCGTTTGATGCGATGAGGGAAAGAGGGGATTCATCCAAACCAAAATTAACGGTGCGAACGCAGCGTGACGCTGAAAAGATTACGATCGAAATCGAAGACAACGGACCCGGGATTCCAGACGACATCAAGGACAAAATCCTGCAACCGTTTTTCACCACCAAGAAAGGCACCCAGGGCACCGGACTCGGACTCTCCATCACCCACGACATCATCAAAGCCCATGGAGGAAGTTTGGATATTGAGAGTATATTAGGTCGAGGAACTACACTTACAATAAACTTGGTAAAATGAGCACCATGAGAATTATAAAAATTTGTATAGCGCTTTTTTACCTCGTCTTCATCCCATTATCTGTTTCAGGACAGAAATATCCATTTTGGATGAAACCATCATCAGAGGAAGCTGACAGTCTCAAGAGAGTACTTCACTCCACAGAAGATGATTCACTAAAAATGTTGCTCAATCGTCAACTAGGTAGATATTATGAGGAAGTTCACCGAATTACAGCGCTTGATTATTACGAAACTCAGTTAAGCCTTGCAATCACATTAAAACAACAACTTTGGGAAGCTGATGCATTAAGCTCTATCGGTTATGTTTCAAGTTTGATGCAAAATTTTCCAGGTGCTCTAAACTCCCTTTTAATTGCTCGTGATATCGCGTCCAAGCTGCTAGCTAGCAACAATCTTTGGAATGTTGAACTTTTCAATGAAGGCGGTGATATTAATCTGGCTAGACTGACTGTTCTTTCATCTATCGTTAACCATCTTGGCTTGATCAATTATTTTGTCGGTAATTATGATAAGGCATTAGAGTATTACGAAGAAACAAATGAATTAAATAAGACTCTAAATGATGAAGTACTTGAGGCGCTTCTTTATATGAATCGAGGTGAGTCATTATATGGATTAGAAAAATATGATTTAGCAAAAACTGAATTCGAAGCTACACTTAAAGCTTTTCAGAACACGGGATATGTTTTATACACTGGGCTTGTGTATTGGGATATTGGAAAAATCTATGAAGCGGAAGAGAATTACAGGGAAGCAAAAAAATATTATGAATTGAGTGTTAAAACCAGCATCGAGGTTGAAAGTCCTGACTTCCTAGGGGAAGGTTACCTGGCGTTGTCTAACATTTACGATGTCTTTGGTCAACCTGATTCGAGCTATTTTTCAGCACAACAAGCATTTACTACATTCCAGGCTATGAGCGATACGCTGGGACTGATAAAAGCACATACCGCTCTAGCATCAGTTTTTGATAAAAGATCTCAAATTGATAATGCTTACTACCATATGAAAGAGGCCCAAACTCTGACCTTAGCAATAAACAGGGATGAGAAAGTAAAAGAATTCCAGGTCCTGGGTCTCAACGAACAAATAAGGCTCAACGAACTGGAAACCGAAAGGGTGTTAGTACAAAGCCGATTTCAAATCTACGGGTTAGGTGCTGGTATTGGGGTACTTCTCTTAATTAGTACCATTTTATATAGAAATAGTAACCGACAAAAAAAGGATAAAGCCACAATTGAACTGGCATACAAAAACCTGAAATCCGCTCAGAACCAGCTGGTCCAGCAAGAAAAACTGGCCTCTTTGGGTCAGTTAACCGCCGGAATCGCCCATGAGATCAAGAATCCACTGAATTTTGTGAACAATTTTTCGGAAGTGAGCCTTGAAATGGTGGATGAGGCAATGGAAGAGGTGAAGAGGGGATGGCGTGAAGGAGTGAAGGAGAGAAGGCGTGAAGGAGAGAAAAAGAAAAAGAGTGAAGGAGAGAAAGAAACAGAGGTCGATCGAGCGTTGATTTTAGAGATTTTAGACGACATAAAAACCAATTTGACCAAAATTCATGAGCATGGGTCCCGCGCCGATGGTATCGTGAAATCGATGCTGATGCACTCACGGGGTGGAACGGGTTCTCTGGAGCCAACCGACCTGAACGGACTGGTCCGCGAGTATGTGAACCTCTCCTACCACGGAATGCGCGCAGGGAAACACCCAATAGATGTAGACATTGAGTTAAAATTGGATGAGTCCGTTGGTGAAGTCCCTCTCATTGCTCAGGACTTCTCCCGCGTAATTCTGAATCTTTGCAATAATGCGTTTGATGCGATGGGGGATAAAAAGGAAAGAGGGGAAGAGGTGAATGGTAGGAAAAACACAAGCATC
>DLXM01000213.1 GCA_003448835.1 Bacteroidota bacterium
GGCCAGTCCGGACAACCCAGACCGGAGCCGGATGCTCGTACCAATCCACCAACTAAAATTAAAAATAATGTTGCAAAAACTGTCGTAATTGCAACGATTTGGTAGTTATTGAGTTTCATAAATGATAATAATCAAATGGTTAGAGAATAATAATAGCGATGTAACAATGAATATTTTTACAGAATTAAAGTATCGTAATGATGTGCCTTCAAATTAAAAATTTCTTAACTTAGAAGTATTTGAAAAATCTTTCTCAGGCAGATTTTTTGCACGCTTTTTGAACAACATTACATGAGACAAATTGCTGAACGAACAGAGTCGGTTGGCTCGTTCCGTGAGACATTATTAGCATATTATGAGCTTACAAAACCGGGTATCACACTCATGGTTTTGTCTAGTATGACTGTGGGTTTCCTTTTAGCACCTACCAATGGAATTGACTTTATTGCACTCATAAATGCAATTCTGGGTACTTACATGATCGCTTCAGGGACCGCAGCGCATAATCAATATATGGAGCGAAATCTGGATAAATTAATGATCCGGACCAGTAAACGTCCACTTCCAATGGACCGAGTACCTGATGTCAATGCCCGCATTTTTTCATTATCATTAATTTTTGTGGGACTTTTGTATCTGATCATAACAGTTAATATGGTTGCAGGACTTGTTTCATTAGCGACTTCATTTATCTATTTGATCTTTTATACACCCCTGAAACAATTTTCGTTCTGGAATGTCCCAATTGGATCTGTAGCAGGTGCACTCCCGCCTGTTGGTGGGTGGGCCGCAGCAACCGGAAGTATAGCGGATGCCGGTTTATGGGTTTTGTTTTTAATCGTATTCTTTTGGCAAATTCCTCACGTTTTATCTATTGCCTGGTTATGCAATGACGATTATTCTAAAGCAGGTTTCAAAATGTTACCCAAACGGGACAAAACCGGCAAAGCTACCGGAATCTACAGTTTAATTTGCCTTGTTTTGTTGCTTCCGACGGTGTTTGCGTTATATACACTTGGTTACAACAGCTTACTTTACCTAATCCCATCCGTCCTTATCACTTTGTGGTTCGCCTATATGGGGATTAAATTTTATGGTGACCCGACAAAAGTTTCAGCAAAAAAACTAATGTTTGCTTCCATTTTTTATCTACCGTCTATTTGGATCACCATTCTTATCGATAAGTTATTTTTTTAAGAGCCGAATCATAGACCCGGCTCTTAATCATATCAACTATTCGGTGAAACCACCACGTGTCATCACCATCGGATCGAGTGCTTTTTCAAGTTCTTCAGCACTTAAATCTGTCATTTCCAAAGCGACATCCTTCAAAGAGCGATCCTCTTTATAAGCTTTTTTAGCAATCTGAGCAGCAAGGTCATATCCAATAATTGGATTTAAAGCAGTAACCAGTATAGGATTTTTTTCTAATTGCTCTTTGAGTCGATCTGTATTTACAATGATCGCTTTGATCGATTTATCAGCCAGATTTTTGGAAACATTGGTCAGTAATCGAATTGATTCCAGCAAATTATGAGCAGCGACTGGTAACATCACATTAAGTTCAAAGTTCCCGGATAGTCCGGCAATGGTTAACGTAGCATCGTTTCCGATAACCTGCGCACATACCATAGTTGTAGCTTCTTCAGCAACCGGATTCACTTTACCAGGCATAATTGAGGAACCAGGTTGCAACGCAGCTAATTGAATATCAGCCAGACCACTTTTGGGACCAGAATTCATCCAACGTAAATCATTAGCGATTTTCATCATGCTTACGGCAATGGTTTTTAACTGCCCACTCAATTCAACCGGTGCGTCGATTGTAGCCTGGGCTTCAAAATGGTCTTTTGCTTCAACGAATGGCAATGACGTCATTTTCGATATTTCAGCAGCAAAACGCGACCCAAACTCTGTATGTGTATTGATTCCGGTTCCAACGGCTGTCCCACCCTGAGGCAATTCATAAACCCTGGTTAAAGCACTTTCAACACGAACGATACCCAGTTCAAGTTGTCTATTATATCCATCAAAAACTTGTTTAAAAGTCACTGGCATAGCATCCATAAGATGAGTCCGGCCGGTTTTAACGACTTCACCATATTCTTTAGCTTTAGATTCGAATGCAGATCTTAAATAATTCAATGCGGGAATCAGTGCATTTTTAGATTCGAGAGCAGCTGCAATACGAATCGCCGTGGGGATTGCATCGTTCGAACTTTGCCCGAAATTCACGTGATCATTTGGATGAATTCGGACCGAAGCTCCATTCTGTTTTGCCATTTCATTACCACGATTGGCAATCACTTCATTCGCATTCATATTCGTAGATGTGCCAGATCCGGTTTGAAAAATATCTATTGGAAAATGGTCATCCAATTTACCATCAATCACTTCCTGGGCCGCTTTCTGGATGTATGTAGCGACTTGTCCATCTAACAAACCAAGATCACTGTTTACTTTGGCAGCTGCAGATTTAACAAATCCGACAGCCTGAATAAAAGATCGGCCAAATCGAATACCTGAAATT
>DLXM01000246.1:0-15743 GCA_003448835.1 Bacteroidota bacterium
CTTCTAGTGTGTAAGCATCAGGAAACAAATCCAGTATTGCCCGAATGACCGGGATTTCATTGCCTAAAAATCCGGTTCGATTCATGCCGGTTTCAAATTCCAAGTGAATTCGGGCTTTTACATCAAGCTGCAGTGCAATTTTAAGGATTGCTTTGAGTCGCTCAGGTTCAAAGATAAAAACTTCAATTCTGTTAGCGACTACCCATTCAAGGGCAGCATCCGGAACTGATCCCATGATCATGATATCGGCGTCTGTTTGCAATAACTGCTTGACGTTCCAGGCTTCTTCGAGGCTAAATACGGAAAAATGACGAATTCCGGCTCGTTCTGCCATTGGGATAAACGTTTCAAAGCTGTGTCCGTAGGCGTTCGCCTTCACGACTGCCGAAATCTGAGTTTTCTCACCTACTTGCTTCTGTATGAAATCTAAATTGTTCCTGAATGCGGATTCTGAAATTTCAATCCGTGATGTAGATTCAAAAGGATATTTATTCATTTCGTTTGGATTCATTGAAGCTGAGTTCGTAAATAGTTTTCAAATACTCGGACACCATGTGGAATTAATTCATCAGGAAAATCATAGGATGAATGATGTAGAGGTTTGCAATCAGTTCCGGATCCCAAACCAAACAAAAATCCCGGGTATTTGGATGTAAATCGACCAAAATCCTCGGACCAATTAAATGGTTCTTTTAACTCCGTGCCGGATAATTCCATTTTGGATATCATCTTATAAAAATCTTCAATCAAAGACTCGTCGTTCGTCGTGACATTAAAATACTCAGTGTATTCAACTTCGTAATGTAATCCGGCATTTTCACAAATTAGTGCAACAATTGATTCCAATTTCCGGCAAGATTCATCTAATACACGTTGATCCAGTGTTCTCAATGTTAACCATATCACAGCATCACTTGGTGATACGCCAAAATTTGGTCCGCCTGCATTCAGCCCGGCAATTGTAACTCTTAATCCAAATCCGGGGCCATCTATTTGCTTTGGAAGCTCATTAAAGGCAGAAATCAACTGATTTACTGAATCGATAGGAGAATTCCCTAGTTCAGGATATGCTGAGTGTCCGGTTTCGCCCTTAATTCTAACGATTACACCCGTCGAAGCTGCGCACATCACACCGGATTTCCACAGGATTTGACCTAATTCATATCCCGGAATATTGTGAAGAGCAATCACCTGATCAATTTTTAACGTTGCAATGTATGGATCATCTAATACCAGTTTAGCGCCTTCACCTGTCTCCTCTGAAGGTTGAAAAAGCAAGACAACCCTACCTTTTGAAATTGGATTCTCTTGAAGCCGCTCGGCAACACCACATAAAATGGCAGAATGGCCATCATGCCCACAACTGTGAGCTTTTCCCGCGTTTGCAGATTGATAAGAGACCCTGGATCTTTCCTGAATCGGTAATGCATCGACATCTGCCCTTACCAAAATGCATGGACCCTCAAAACCGCTATCAAATTCACACAAAAGTCCATTCCCGTCGACAATTCGGGTCATTTTCACTTCAATCCGTCCAGACAAATATTCTACTATCTTATCAATTGTTTCAGACTCTTCACCTGAAACAAATGGAAACTGATGCAATTTTCGTCGAAAATCAGTTAAAGATTTAGTCAATTCGGAGGTTATTTCTTTCATAAGTGAATCGAATCTTAATAAAGTGGCCCCAGAACATAACGTGGATCCGGATATAATACTCGAAATTTTTGCTCATCTTCAGGTGCACAAACGCCCGGCATGTCAATATCAGTAGGTTTTTCGATCCCAAGGCCAAAATGCAGATGTGGAACCCATCCCCCATTTTCGGTTTCATCCCCAAGCAGTGCAATTAAATCACCACGCTTTACTGATGTACCCGATTCAATGCCAGCTATAGATTTTCTGCTTAGATGACCGTAAAGTGTATAAAACTTCACCCCTAAAATTGTATGCTCTACAATGATAGTTGGACCATAATCCAATTCGTTTGCATTATCTTTAGCACCAAGAATTACGCCATCTGCGATAGCAAAAACAGGTTCACCGGGTGGAGCCCAAATATCAATACCAAGATGGATATATCTTACTGCCTGGTACAATTCAGAAGAGTACATTCCCTGTCGATTCTCCATATATCCCCCAACGAGCCAATCCATTGAAGCTACGGCATCTGGATACTCACTTATACTTAGTTTAACGTGTTTCAAGGGTTTTGGAGGGCGCATAACGGGCGAAAAATTATGCTTTTGATAAAAATCAGCAGGAATTTGTGATTTCAATTCGGTTTCGGTCATATGTTATTCGACTATTTTATCAATGTATTTAGAGTTCATGATTCCTAATGCACCCATGTATTTAAGATTAAATGCTACCATATCTCCCACTTTGTAATGCTGTTTATTGTCTTTCACATCCAATACCAACATATCTGAACTGGCGTCAAGAATTTCAACTGCAGGATCCATAGGAATTAAATAAGAAGGGTTTATGTCCAGATATCCGACATCAACGATTGCTCGAGTTGAAGTAACCCCAAACTGAGCCTCATCTATTTCAGTTACTACTCCACGTGGATCTTTGCCCATATCTCCACTGGGTACCATCGGTTTTTCGTGCAATTCAATGATTTCAGTATGCAAAATCATCACGTCGTCATGCATTCCCTCAATAGTAGATTCAGCAAAAAGGTCCGCACCAAAATACAGAGCCTCACCAATCCTAAAATGATTTATCCCAACTGGTAAGTCACCACGGATCAGTAATGGAACTGTAACGGTTGTCCCCCCGGATACCCAAGGAATCTTTCGATTAAATTTGAGCTCAATAATCTGCTTATACAGTGCCAATTGAATCAATTTATCGCTGTTTGGCATTACTCCGTGTAAACAATTCAGATTAGTACCGAGTCCGACGACATTGATGTTTGGCAGCTCAAAGACTTCAGCATAAAATTCGAGTAACTCATCGCGCATCACACCTTCACGAAGGTCGCCCATTTCGACCATGATGATGATCTTGTGCTGTTTATTTTGTCGGATAGCTTCCTGCGAAAGCATTCTTATTATTTCAATTTCAGTATTGAAACTTACATCAGCATAGGTAACCAGCGATTTTATACTTCTTTTTGGTGGAGGTTTGATGTAGACGGTCTGGATATCCGGATTCAGTTTTTTAATGACCTTTAAGTTACTGATCCTCGAGTCATGAGCTTCTACAACCCCAAGATCCAGAATTTCACGCAAAATGATTTCATTGCCACAAAATAACTTGGTAACTACACCCCACTCAATACCTTTTTCGGCAAGTATTCTGCTCAGAAATTCGTAGTTATGACGCAGCCGATCACGATAGAACTTTAAATACGCCATCAGGTAAATTATCCTTCCTTATGCAAACGCATTTCAAGGTATTTGTTTGTGAATCCAAGTCTTTCATAGAGTCTTTTCGCAGGATTATCCGGCTCGACGTGAAGTGCGATGTCGCCTTGAGTTGATTCAATAACTGTTTCCATGAGTGCTTTTCCGGTACCTTTACCACGTTGATTGGGATCCACAGCAATATAGACCAAAATATTCTCGGGTATAAACCCTTTCATCCCGGTTTTATTAATGACAACTGTGCCAACAATTTTGTTCTCATCAGTTGCCAATGTAATAGATCCACCTTTACCTGGATCATCTGAAACAGCATAATTTAAACAGGCCAGAATATGATGACGTTCATCGCCGTACTGCTCAAGTGCCTGAAACAAAAAATCAGCGACCTGATCAAGTGTAAATCCGCTGTTATTCTGGGATGGAGTAATTGTTTTTATTGAATTCATATAGTTGATATTTAGTCCGATTGTGATTCGAACCATGTAAGCATTTTATTTATAAAACCTGGATACTCCTACAAAAAGTATCAATGACGCGGATAATCCATAAAAATTGGGGTCTAAATTGTCGAAAATCCACACTGGTGGCCATACACTTAACCAAACTGTGACAAATCCTCCACCTATCATTGCTGCGACCGCCGCTTTTCCACTTCGGACTTTACCGTATAACGCACCTATGATTGGAATAAGTAGTCCGGATACCATAAACGCATAGGACCAAAGCATAATCTCGAGCACATTTTCAAACGTCATCGCAATTACCAGCGATAATATGCCAATTCCTAATGTGACAAGTTGTGATAATCGAATATCTGATATTGAATTATTGCGAAATTTGAGTCCTTTTCGCATGATATCAGTTACAACATTCCCGGAAGCAGCAACCAGACAACTGTCGGCCGTAGACATCACTGCTGAAAAATAGGCTGACATCATGAGTCCCATAAAACCAACTGGTAAAACTGTTGTTAACAATAGTGGTAATCCCATTTCAGCATCCATGCCTGTTGCATCGGCAAAACCGAGTCCGGAAAACATACCTTGATCTGCGGCTACGCGGGCGAGTAGTCCAAGAAACACACCCATAAATGCCATAATCGGCCATTCAAACAGTCCGGCTAAATACCATGCTTTTTGAGCTTCTTTTTCACTTCTGGATGCATAAATACGCTGATAAAGGGTCATCCCGACAAACCAAATCGGAATAATTGTGATCATCCAGTTAAAAAATTGCCAAACCGAAATTGAGTCGAGTCTTAGAAATGAATTTGGTAGGGTTTCAACGATTGCACTGTAACCTCCAACAGCATAGTATGCGATTGGAATGCCGACAAAAATGAGCCCGATCATGAGCAATGCCCACTGAAAAGTGTCTGTATAAATCACAGCTTTTATACCACCCATAACAGTATAAATCACAATAATTCCACCCATGATCAGCAATGCTGTATCTAAGCCAATCATCGGAAAAGATGCTGATGCCAGCTTCGCGCCTGCAAGCATTTGCGAACTGGTAAATCCGATATAACCAATCGCTGAAATGAGTCCTGCTGTGATTGCTGCTCCCGGACCAAAATGATAACCAAATAGCTGTGGCATTGTGAAAAATCGTTGTTCAGTAGACAAATTCTTCACCTTTGGTATCAATAATACGGCACTTAACCAGGCACCCAGGAGACCAGTAAATAACATCCAGGAACCACTCAGGCCTATCACAAATCCAAGTCCACCCAATCCTATCGAAAATCCACCTCCAACATCTGTTGCAACTACTGATAGTCCAATATGCGGATAGGACATATCCCGACCGGCAAGGAAGTAATCTTCATCCCCTGAATTACTCCTCATAAAATAAATTCCCACACCCAAAATCCCGACCATGTAAGCCAGAAATACCGTAATATCAATCCAATGCATAATTAAAACAATAACTTATAATAATTAGGTAAGATAGGGAATCCATCCCGAAAATTCATCCCAAATACTTATTCTTTGGATAGTGTACTGTTTATGTGTGACTTGCATTAACTACAGGAAACTATTCCCTTTCTGCAAAATTTGAAGTAGATTTAACTTATAAATCAGTCTAAAAATCCAACCCAACTACACTACAATGTCATTTTTTTCAAAATTGGATGATGCTACCAGGCAAAACATCGACACCTGGTTAAATGGTAATTATGATCAGGAAACTAAAGCTCAGATTAATCATTTAATTGAAAAAGAGGATGCTACAGCACTCACAGATGCTTTTTATAAGACTTTGGAGTTTGGAACCGGTGGGTTGCGTGGGATCATGGGCGTAGGATCCAATCGTATAAATCGTTACACAATCGGGGCTGCTACTCAGGGATTCAGTAATTATTTGAAGAAGGAGTATGGTGACCAACAAATTAGTGTTGCCATTGCATTTGATTGCCGAAACAATGCGACAACATTTGCCAAAATCACAGCTGATGTATTCTCAGCAAATGGTATTAAGGTGTTCATGTTTCCGGAGTTGAGACCAACTCCACAGTTATCTTTTGCCATCCGTCAATTAGGTTGCAAAGGTGGTGTAATGCTAACTGCCTCACATAATCCGAAGGAGTATAGCGGGTATAAAGCTTATTGGAATGATGGCGGACAATTAGTGGCTCCTCACGATAAAAACATTGTCAATGAGGTACTGAAAATTGTGGATGTGAATGATATCAAATTCAATGGGAATGACTCACTGATCGAAATGCTGGGTGAGGAAATGGATCGAAAATACGTGAGTGTTTTAAAAGATTTGTCCATTTCAACTGAGGCAATTAAGCGCCAGCATGATATAAAGATTGTTTTTTCGCCCATTCACGGGACCGGAATGCCATTGGTTGGTGACACCTTGAAAGCTTATGGATTCACGAATGTCACTTATGTTGAAGAGCAATGTACGGTTGATGGAAATTTCCCTACGGTGATTTATCCAAATCCGGAAGAACATGAGGCATTGACCATGTCGATTGAAAAGGCTCGTGAAGTTGGTGCTGACCTGGTTATGGCGACAGATCCGGATGCTGATCGGGTTGGGATTGCAGTACGTGATTTGTCCGGAAATTTTGAATTATTAAACGGCAATCAAACCGGAAGTTTATTAATGCATTATGTTTTAAAAGCATGGAAGGATGCAGGAAAACTTACGGGAAGTCAATATGTGGTTAAAACGATTGTGACTTCACAATTAATGGATCGTATTGCTGAATCAATGAATGTACCCTGTTACAATGTCTTGACCGGATTTAAGTTCATTGGAGCGTTGATGACCGAAAAAGAAGGTAAAGAAACATTTGTTGTTGGAGGAGAAGAGAGTTACGGGTATTTAGTTGGTGAACACGCCCGTGATAAGGATGCTGTTGTTGCTGCTGCCATGATTGCTGAGATGGCGGCATATTACAAGGACCAGGGCAAATCTCTATATGAAGCATTATTAGAACTCTATGTTGAATTGGGATTCTATAAAGAAAAATTGATTTCATTGACCAGGTCCGGGAAGGCTGGTGCTGAAGAGATCAAAGCCATGATGAAAAGTTATCGTGATGATACACCACTCAAATTAGGCGGTTCAGATGTTAAGCTTTTACGGGATTACGCTCAACAAACCGAGAAAAACCTAAAAACCGGAAAAGTAGTAAAGATTGATCTACCCAAATCAGACGTATTACAATTTGTGACCGAAGATGGAAGTGTAATTTCGGCCAGACCATCGGGAACTGAGCCAAAAATTAAATTTTATTGCAGTGTAAATGCTCCACTTGGGTCAACAGCAGAATTTGAAAAAGTATCAAAAGTACTGGATGAGCAAATCGATGATATAATGAAGGATCTTGGATTATAATTCCATAAAAAAGGGGACTAAACATCCCCTTTTAATATTCCGCATTTAAATTCAGAAAAACATTTCACCTCAGTACTAAATAAACAGAGATGATGCTTATCTGAGCAACATCATTTTTCGCGTACTGGAAAAGGATTCTCCCCCATTGCTGGAAGGAGTGAATTCCATATGGTATACTTAGACTCCACTTGCGAGATGACGTGCATCCAGTGATACCTGATGAAATCCTCGTCGGTATAAATTATCAGGTGTGAGGCTGGTGACCAACCTACCCATCATATCAAAAACATCAATATTGACGAACCCGTCTTCTGCTACACTAAATTCGAATGTCGTTGAATTATTAAATGGATTAGGATAGTTCTGAGCTAATCGGAATTCAGGCTCAACAACTTCAACAATAAACTCAATTGGATCTGTATATCCGGCATAGTTCGCAGCTCTAACAGTATAAGTACCGGCATCATCCTCTCCTACTTCTTCGATAAATAAACGTGGATTGGTTCCCGACTGAAATAATACCCCATTTTTAGTCCAAATATAGTATGGAGCAGGAGTCCCGGTTGCTGCAACATTCACCTCAAGTGATGATCCAAACATAGTTTCATATGTTTGATCTGGCAGCGATGTAAATAATGGAATTTCAAGTGCACCTTCGTAAAGTCCTGTGACTTGTACATCAATCAGATAATTATTACTGGATGACCATCTGGCCCAGGTTCCGGTCGCCGGGCTGGTTTGTAGATAAATACGCCCACGAGTCGGGTAATAATCCGGATCATTGGTGTCTGATGAACCTGCATCAATTAAAAATTCGAGACGGGCATCGGGAGATTCACTCACGACTTCAAATACAACCCAGTATTCCTGCCCTTTTTGCACGTTCCACTGCTGACCATCCAATAAAATCACATTTGCACCCGGACTCAGGTTTCGAATGTCTGTGGTGGTTTGTTTGAGCATTATACCAGGGACTAATCGCGGCAATCCATTATCATTTTCAACCCCATTTTGAACCGAAGTGTGCAATGATACCATAAGATCGCCACTTCCCTGCACAGCTCGGGCATTACCACTCACAGCGAAAGTAATTTGATTCAGGAGTCCGGTAATAGTAGAATTAAATCGGGTTGCATATCTTCGGATTCCACTTCTGGCAGGGTCTGTGGGTTCACCCGGTAATTCTGCATAAAAAGCAGAATTTTGATAGTAGCCTATTGTTTCTTTTTCAACAGGCAACGGATTCCAATTTGCTGAGTACTCATAGTTACTAGCGCCTTCGTTTAACTCGGTAGCCCCAGTTATGCCATTTTTCATAGAAAGCAGCGTAACCGATTCGTATTCGCCGGATAATGTGACAGATCCCGAACTCAATTCATAAATATCATAAGCAGAACTGTTAAGTACTTTACCAACAACTCTGTGCTTGATTTGATCGGGGGATGTAACCGAAATATTGAAATCCTCAACCCCTGTCCATTGTACGACATCAGCCCCACCATATGTAACCGATCCGGTATTGCTCACATCCACCATATAAGAAGCATACTCCTGGGATATACCCGTTGTTCGAAGTGATCTTCTGGCGGGTGAATTATATGCATAATCACCATTCGCAACATTCGGATTATTGATCAGGTTTGCAGTATGAAAATCCAGCAGGAGCTCCTCGAAAGTGATTCCGGATCCTTGTAAGGCATGGTTGTAAGCGTTTTTTCCATTTGCTCTGGAGTTAGTAATTGACCCGGTAGCTTCCGGACCTACTCTCTCAGCGATATACCCATGAAATAAACCAGCCCGAGCATAATCAAACAGAACTGCTGCTACACCTGGTCTCCAGGTAAACAATTGTCGATTTACTTCCTCAGGTGTTTGTAGGTTAGATGGTGCACGTGGAATAAATCCGTTCATCGACTCAGCCCATTCAGATTGTCCTTCGTTCAGAAAAGTTTGTAACGATGCGTAATTCGCATGAATAAGGTGTTGATCCTCATGAGCCAGGGTTCTAAGCGCTGATTGAATCGAAATTTGCCTGTCCGGATTGTAGATCGTCGAAGTATTGATATAAATGATGTCTGCTTTATTGCTATTTGAATTTGTCAGGCTCAAATTCACTGGAGCGAAGTATCCGGCGGTGGTAAGTCCCTCATCGTTTTCAGGGATATGGGTCAAAAGGACAGTAAGCATACCGGTACCATCAACATTAGGAGCAAAACCGAATATACTACGGTTATTTATGATAATCCCCTCATCCGGATTGTATGAATTGGATGGTGTTTCAACTTCTAAAAACCTGAGCATTTCAGTTATTTTATCATCTGAAACTTTATTCGGAGCGTATTCAGTTCGTTCAACCCAGATAAAAGTTTTCACGCCAATTGCACGTAGTTCAAATTCCAGAAAATCATAAGATTCGGTTTCGAAGTTTCGTGCATAGAAATTTTTACGATCACCAATAGATTGAGCGATTTCCTGATCCATTATTTGTTGCCATCCGGGTCGACCTGCCTCATTCCATCTTTTAAATTCTTCTTGGGCTTGAATTCCTTCGGGAGTATCCAGTAATTGAATAGTAGTACAATAACCAAATTGATGAGCATGATCAGCGTGTAAATCTTTTGCTTGACTTGTAACCGGATTTTTGGGTTCAATGACCTGAGCGAAGGATTGAATGGCTCCAAGACATAGAATTACAACAAGTAGAAAGTATTTCTTCATTTGTGAGACTTTATAAAGGTTCAGAGAGATAAAATCTAAACGAACGAGCTTGGCAAATAATTTCCGAACGAATAGGTTTTTTCGAATTTATGAGTCCAAGTTAAACTTTTTTGTTCGATCTATTGACATAAAAAAGAAAAGGCCTGCAAGTGTTAAACTTACAAGCCTCTTAGTGGCGGGGACAGGATTCGAACCTGCGANNGTTATGAGCCCGACGAGCTACCAGCTGCTCCACCCCGCGGTGTAGAACAGTAAAGATAATGCCTTTTGACTCTAAAGTCAAGTACAGAGATACTAAGAACATACAAATTAACTGTTTTCTTGCCTTGTCTATAAGATACTTAAATAGTAAGTTACAGGGATAAATACAGCGGCTTAATATTACCCTCGCCCGCACATTGTATCTCACTATATAGTTGAACAAAATCATTTTAATTTTATGACCAAACAAGCACAAGTCAGTCCTGGTAAGGTACATGATGTTCTGAATAAACACATTCTTGCTGATGGATTTGATATCGTTTTAGATCTTGACAAAAGTCAGGGACCTTATTTATATGATTCTAAATACAATAAAAAATACTTAGACTTTTTTACCTTCTTCGCTTCGAACCCTGTTGGAATGAATCACCCGAAAATGGTCGGTGATAAGAATTTCATGGATAAAATCGCACATATTGCAGCGCATAATCCATCGAACTCAGATATCTACACAACGCACATGGCAGAATTCGTTGACACGTTCGACCGTGTTGGGATTCCTTCTTATATGCCGCATGCATTTTTTGTTGCCGGTGGCGCTCTGGCTGTTGAAAACGCTTTAAAAGTGGCTTTTGACTGGAAAGTTCAAAAGAATTTCAGAAAAGGATATCGCCAGGAAAAAGGTCACAAGATTCTTCATTTTGAAAAAGCGTTCCATGGTCGAACGGGTTACACAATGTCGTTGACCAATACAGAACCTAATAAAGTAGCATTATTCCCTAAGTTTGATTGGCCACGGATTCTAAATCCAAAGATGATCTATCCACTTACAGCCGAGAATATTGCCATTACTGCCGCAAACGAAAAACTTGCAATAGCTCAGGCTGAAATGTGCTTCCAGCAATATAAAGATGATATTGCTGCAATCATTATTGAGCCAATTCAGGGTGAAGGTGGTGATAATCACTTCACAATGAAATTCCACAAGGAATTACGTCGTTTGGCGGATGAAAATGACGCATTATTGATATATGATGAAGTTCAGACAGGTGTTGGTTTAACCGGAAAATTCTGGGCACATCAACATTATGTACAACCTGACATCCTTGCTTTTGGTAAAAAAGCTCAGGTTTGCGGTATTTTGGCAGGCACGAGAGTCGATGATATTGAAACGAATGTGTTTCATAAGTCATCCAGAATCAATTCAACCTGGGGTGGAAATCTCGTAGATATGATACGATTTCAGAAGTACCTTGAAATCATTGAGGAAGAAGATCTGGTTGGTAATGCTGCAAGTGTTGGAGCTTATTTACTTGACCATCTTGCTACTATCGAAAAAGATAATCATTTCATCGCAGGAGCACGTGGTAAAGGTCTGATGTGTGCATTCGATCTACCAAATACTCATGCCCGAAATGAAGTAATTTCTGCATGTTACGAAAATGGACTAATGATCCTTCCATGTGGAACGAACACCATTCGTTTCCGTCCACCTTTGAATATCACCAAAGCACAGATCGACGAAGGTATGAATATTATCAAGAAGTCTTTGAAGGAAGCTGCGGTTAAATGTCCGTCTATTCAAACTGAATTAAAACCAGAGCCAAAATCAGACTGATTTTAGTTCCTGATTTATAAACTTTAAAGAGCCATGATTCGTGTAGAATATGGCTCTTTTTTTATGCGAAATTTCAAGCTAAATCGAGTTCGAAGAATGAGAAGCATCAGATTAGTTGATGGGATTCAGGTTGAATCACGACTTCATTCAGAACCGATCCATCAGGTTGCAAGCAGGCATAATAAACAGCTTTAGCGACTTCCTCAGGAGTGAGCATTTTATCACGCTGGACCCGCATATCGATATCCGGATGATCCCAAAACGGGGTATCTACTCCCCCCAGATACATGAGTGTAAACTTGATATTTGTTCTGCGTGTCTCTTCGATCAAAGCTTTTGTAAATCCGGTAATAGCAAATTTGGTAGCAGAATAAACAGATGAATTTTTCATGACATATTTACCCATTGTACCCGGAAACATGATAACAGTGCCCTGTTTTCTGGTAATCATATAACGCATAACAGTTTGAGTGACCAAATAGGTACCAAAGACATTCGTATCGATCACTTCCCGGGCAGTTTTAGGATTCACTACCATGATAGCCTGAATCGAAGGGACACCAAATGCATTGATTAAAATATCAATATGCTCAAATTCTCTGATGACCCGATCAACCATATTGAAAACCGAGGACAAATCAGTTACATCAACTTGTATAACAAGTGCTTCTCCCCCATTTTCATGGATTTCATTTGCTAAAATTTCAGCTTTTTCTACATTCCTGGCAGCTAAAACAATTTTTGCCCCGGCTTTAGCAAATAACCGGGCAGTTGCTATACCTATGCCCCCGGATCCACCGACAATTAATACTACTTTATCTTTCATTGAACTAAATAATTATTTCTATAAAAAGTTGATCAACCATTACCCGGCAATCAATCGCATCAAATAAGCGGATAAAAGTCCGGCATATGTACCAATAACATATCCAAAGACTCCCAAAAGGACACCCACTGTTGCCAATGCAGGATGAAACGCCGAAGCAACAATTGGTGCCGATGCTACCCCTCCAACATTAGCCTGAGAACCTACGGCCATAAAAAACAGCGGAGCTTTAGTAAATCTCATCACCGTGTACATAATTAATGCGTGAAAAACCATCCAACTAGCGCCGGCAGCGATCAACATTGGGTATTCTGCCACTTTGGCAAAATTTGCACCTGCGCCGATAACCCCAATCAACATATATAGCATTAAAGTTCCCAGTTTCGACGCACCCGCTCCTTCAAAATTTCTAAAACTTGTAAAGGATAATCCTACTGCACAAAATGTAATAAGGATTATCTTCCACGAAAATGAACTTAGAATGCCCCCAAACGTTGGGAATAAACCACCTAAATGTCCTGCAATCCATGTCAAACCAAATGCGACACCTAATAATATCATGAAATCAGATGTAGAAGATACTCTGGCGGACTCCTTCTGGAAGGTCTCCACTTTGTCTTGTAGTTCTATAATACTGGTATTGTCGGCATGAAATCTGTCATCAATTTTTTTGTAACTACCGGCCAGATACATCAGAATTCCGGTCCAGGTATATGCAACGATGACATCCACAATAACCATCATCCCGAGCATTGAGTCATCGGCTTCAACCATTTTTCCTACGGCTACAAAATTCACACCGCCTCCGGTCCATGATCCGGCAAGTGCCGCAAATCCTTTCCAGATACCTTCCGGTAGATAATCCTGGAAAATAAATAATGAGACTGAGCCCCCTACAACAATACTGGCGGTTGCTGCAAAAAATAGAATCAAAGCCTTTGGACCCAGATTAAAAATTCCTTTGATATCCACAGAAAGTGTTAATAAGAACAAACTGGCAGGCAATACGAACGACATCACTGAATCATAAAACGGAGCTGCAGTAGGAATGATGCCAAAACTTGATAACAAACTCGGAATAAAATATGCGAATACGAGTAACGGGACTTTTTGAAAAAATGCTTTTAATCGGGTTTTTTCAGCTAGAAAAAACAACAAAGCCGGTATTAATATGAGAACGGCAAGTAATCCGTAGGAGTCATTAATTAATGCAACTGGTGTCTGAGTATCCATAAATATGAGGTGATGATAATTTTCAGTGGGATAAAACCGATTTACGATGCCAAAAAGGTAGTGAATCCTATTTGATTATTAAACCAAAAATCTCCCTAATGCTTTGCAAGCCATTGAGAGATATCGTGCATAACAATTTGACTCTCAGGCTCATTTAGAATTTCATGGAATAAGCCGGGATAAATTTTGAGGGTTTTATCCGGTGAGGCAGCAAGTTCATACAATTTTCTGGATCCATCCGGATCGGTTATTCGATCCAGAGAACCATGCCCAATCCAAACCGGAATTTTCAGTTCTGAAAGTCTCTTTTGAATTCGTTTTGAAAACTTATCCATTTCAATTGCGGTTCTGGCGCGGACATTTCCGGTATAAATCAATGGGTCTTCTTTGTATATTCGAATTACATCCGGATCCCGACTAATCAAATCGAAATCAACAGCTACGGCAGGTAGTTTGGGTGTTACAATACTTAACCCCTGACCAATTAATCTCAAGAATTTAGGCACATTGTCAGGTAATTTTATTAATGGACCGGAGAGTACCAGTGCCTCGATTTCATCCTGATGATCCAGGGTAAAATTCAATGCAATTCCACCACCCATGCTATGGCCAAATACATACCAGACATAATTTGGATGTGCAATTTTGAGCTCCTTAAACCAAACAGAAGCGTCTGAAATTAACGTATTGAAATCATTAATGTATGCGCGTGTTCCATCACTGCGTCCGTGTCCGTGATGATCAATGGCATACACATTAAAACCTTCCTTACTAAGCATATCAATAAATGACCGGTATCTGTCGGTATATTCAGCATACCCATGAAACAGAATGAGTCCTTTTTGGGTGTCACGAACACTCGATTTTTGATATACAGCCAGTTTACGGCCCGATTCAGACTGGAAATACGTTCGCTTTAATAACATAAGATGTATCTAAATTCGACTAAATTATTCAATCAAAATAGCAATATTTGTCCGGTTACTTGTTTTTAATTCCTGAAATAAAAGGTCATTAATGCGTATATTGCTGCCATTAATGTAACGATGAATTTTCATCAAAACACAATCATTTTCAATGCGGATTTTTAAGTTTTTAGCTGTATTTGCAGCTGTTTTAGGTATCGTCTATACCCTGATTATCGGACTAAATCTCAGTGTTTTCAAAACTGTTTTCACAAATCAAGAAGCACTCGCCGAAGGAAGTGAATGGGTCGAAAAGACGTATTCATTATCGGGATTAGTAGATTTTATTCAGGCACATCCCGAATTGGTGTCCGTAACTTTAAATGACATCGAATCAGATACCGTAAGGATGTTTAACCACTTGAATTATGGGCAAGAAAAAACCCGAACGATGGGCGGATTAGGCCATTTTATCCTGTTAGCTACGTATGCCAATGAAGTGATCAACGGTAGGTTATCGGAGGATCAAATGATATCAGTGACGGCGATTGAACGGTTTTTTGTACCCAATCATGAACCAAATAAGCATCGTGAATCCATCGAACTGCTTCAAAGTCATTCACAATCAAAATCTGAGTTTCGCCTTGATGATGTAGTTGCTGTCATGGTTCGTCGAAATCACCAACCTTCTGCAGATCTGGTATATTCTGTTGTGGGTAAATTAGCTGTCCAGGAATTCATGGATGCTCATGTCCATGGTGATATTGATATGCCGGCAGTTTGGTCAGCGTTTCATTTAGCAATTGTTGCGAGTGGACAAACCAGTCACTTAAATGGTTCTGCAGATGATTATTTAAAGTTTTACAACGAGTTTGAACGCCGATTACTTTTAGATTCTGACAGTGAAGCTGTGATTATGTTAAAAGCATTGGATGTCAACAAGAGTGAGTATTCATTTTTTGAAGAAAAAAATGCTTACAAAAGTTTGCCTAAAGCAACCCCGG
>DLXM01000246.1:15797-16758 GCA_003448835.1 Bacteroidota bacterium
GGGATAGCCGTTGGAACTTCTGTGTACACGGGACGTACACAAATTGCATCGGTCTTTTTTGACCAACTACCAGTCGGATTCTGGATGCATATGTCAAGTAATCTAATCAATCAGGATTTCCAAATGCGATTAATGTATGACCCGGCAATGTTTGAACGAACCTTCAACATGCTTATGTTAAACGAATCTGGCGAACAACAATCGGAAACCTTACATGGAGAAAATCAGTTATGAGAAATTCAGCTAAAGCAGCAAGTGGTGGAATTACATTGGGGACATTAATTGCGGTATTAATATCGTGGTCAGCAAATCATTCTATCCTTTGGGCTATTATTCACGGCTTCCTTGGATGGATTTACGTGATCTATTACTTAATCGTTTATTAATTTCATGTTTTATAAAATTCTGAAGTGGGCAGTTTGGTTACTGCCCCTCTATTTAGCATATCAGCTAACCTACCAAACCCGTGTGCTTTTCAGCATGCAGGATACTTACGAAAATGGAGAATCAGTCATCGCTGATGTGATTGATTTCAGAATTAAACAAATTGCAGCTCAAACTAATGGGTATGTAGTTTTGCGCTTTACTACTGCGGATGGAGCTACAACTGAACAACGCCTCTCGTTACCGGTTCAACTTGCGGCTCCCATTCAAAACAGCGCCAAAATCAACATCAGATACATAAAAGACAATTTTCAGAATATTGTCATGACTCCAACTTTTCGATTTCATAGAAATATGGTAATTGTGAATATCGGAGTGCTGACCGTCAGTACATTAATTACATTTTTGATAGCAATTTGGGGTGCTGGAATCGCAAGAAAACGACTTGTAGAACCTGAAGTACCAAATTTTGTTCGAACAGACCTTTAAAGGAATCCCATTGCCCGGTAAACTATTTTTAATCCCATCCCTGCTCAGTACCCACCCACCGGAATTATCACATCTTCCTGAGGTTATC
>DLXM01000230.1 GCA_003448835.1 Bacteroidota bacterium
GCAAAGTCGGCAAAAAATAAAATTAATAGTTCTATTTCTACTTATTGTACTCGGTAGTAAAGAACTTTGGGCCCAAAATGGTGGCCGAATTGTTGGAAAAGTGACTGATTCATCAGGTGAGACATTACCGGGAGTTCAAATCGTTCTGGATGGGACTACAAGAGGGACAATAACTGAAATTGATGGATTTTATTCCATTATTAATGTACCAGCTGAGACCTATACCCTTGTTTTCAGATATATCGGATTTTCAACAGTTAGAATTGAAAATGTAGAAGTTATCACAGGTCGAACAACTACAATTGACTTGGTTATGCAAGATGAAGCAGTTGTAGGTGAAGAAATAATTGTAACTGCTGAACGTCCAATTGTTCAAAAAGATCGGACAACTACCACCGCATTTGTCAGTCGTGAGCAAATCCAGGCATTACCTGTACAAAATATTCAGGATGTCATCAATTTGCAGGCAGGTGTTGTTGAGGGACACTTTAGGGGTGGTCGAATAAATGAAGTAATGTATGTGGTGAACGGTGTACCGATAAACAACCCACTGAATAATTCACCTGGTTTTACAGTGGAATCAAATATGGTTTCGAACCTTGAAGTAATAACTGGTGTATTCAATGCTGAGTACGGACAAGCTACATCTGGGGTCGTAAATATTGCTACCAGATCAGCACCAAGTGATTGGACTTTTGAGTTGCTTAGCTATGTCTCAGCTATAGCAAGCAATCGAAAGATGGATTTTCTTTCACGAAATGTTGATCCCGGTTCCGGATTGAATGCAGATGATTTTGGTACAGAGCGAGTCAGTTATATGGAAACTGCTGGAATTCCTAACCGATCAGAAATAAATCTCACTGCAGGTGGACCAATTTTTGGTAACACATTAGGTACGAATGTCACTTTACGATATGTAAATGATAATGGACGTTTCCTTGGACGTCGAATTTTTATGCCGGATGATTACTCCGGGAATGAACAGGTATTTAGTTCGAGTATCATAAACAATCCAGGTAATCGGGATGCCTGGAGAATTGAATCAACGGGTGATAATGAGTTTGTGTCAATGAGTGAGGTCGAAAGATTGTCGATGAACACCTCGTTGTTATTCAATCCCATTAAGAACTTAAGAATTGAATACAACAACTTTACTCAGTTACAGAAGGATAGAGGATTTGACCACTTCCTGAAATATGCCCCAGATGGCAGAAATTGGAATTATCCAGAGAATCATACACATATACTTAGTTCTCGTTATACTTTTAGTCCAAATACGTTTGCAAATTTTTCGTATAGCAATCAATTAGATAAATTTGAAACCAGATTGTTTTCAAACCCGATTGCTGATTCACTTTTTGATAATCGCATTGTTGCCCCGGAATACTCTAATCAGGCAGGTCCCTACACATTCAGTATGGGAGGGAACAATATTTATTATGGACGTAACAGAACGAAAATTCACCACTTAGTTGGTAGTATTACAAGTCAAATAAACCGATATAATCAGGTAAAAGCTGGATTTAAATTTAGTTTCCAGCATGTCCAAAATGTACAATTAGGTATTGATGTCAATTCTCAAAACAACTATACCCCTGTTAAGACTCAACAATCGTGGCGAAATGTGAATCTAGATATCCAACCACGTGAGTATTCGGCATATATTCAAGACAAAATTGAGCTTCAGTATTTAATCATAAACGCCGGATTACGCCTTGATTACTTCGATCCAGCTTATGAAATCCCTGTTAGCTGGGCACAAGCCAGTGAACTAACCATTCCGGATCCGGATAATCCAAGTCAGGACATCTCAAATAGAACTAAAGCTAAGTCTAAATATCAGTTAAGTCCACGTTTAGGTGTTGCTTTTCCTTTATCAGATGTAAGTGTAATTCGGTTTTCATACGGGATGTTCTTTCAGGTACCAGATTATGCACTCTTATATTCGAATCCACGCTATATTTCTGATCCGCTTAGTTCCACTTCCAGATACGGGAATCCAGATGTAGAACCACAAAGTACCTCCACTTTTGAAGTGGGATATCAACAGGGTTTGACCGACGAATTCGGGCTGGAACTAACCTTATTTATACGTGATGTCCGAAATTTGATTGCTGATCAAATTGAACGTGATGTCAATACTACAAATTTTGCAGTACGCTATGTAAATCGGGAATTCGGAACCGTTCGGGGTATCACATTATCACTTTTTCAGCGCTCATCCGGACCGTTATCCTGGACTCTCGATTATACACTTCAGTTTGCTGATGGAAGTTATGCCATTACCGGCGATTTATTTGAACGAGTTCAAAGTGGTTTAGATGAAACTCTCACACTTGCCAGACTCGATTGGGATCGCAGACATGTGCTGAATAACACGGTTACATTTAGACCTAATAACTGGATTACGGCAACATTCATCAATACATTTACGAGTGGTAGACCCTACACTACCAGCAGAAATAACATACAATCATTCATTCGTAACAATGAGGATCGTCCACCTGGGTTTAATACTAATATCCGGACTTATATTCGACCATTTTCCTCGAAGTATGACGTAAGCCTGTTCCTGCAAATCGATAATTTGTTCGATATTAAAACTGCGAACGTAGTTTATGCCGATACCGGTCTTCCCGATAACACATTTGAACTACAAGCGGCTAAAAGGTTGAATATAAATGGTCTAAATACAGTAGAAGACTTCTTCGATCGGCAGGACTTCTACAACGCACCACGAATTATTAACATTGGTTTTCAAATTCGGCTATGAGAAAGCAAAACGCACTTTATTTTTTGAGTCTGTTCATCTTGATGGCTATTGCGAGTGCTGAATCAATCGCCCAGCCTCTACTTGAAGCTCCGCCATGGATGAAAGATGTACGCGGTGAACAAGGTCAAATTGCGCGTGGAATCTTAGATGGCAATCTTATTGAAACAAATTTCCGAAATCACGGTGAATTATCTCGTTATGATGACCGTCCTTACGGAATATGGCCACGTGGAACTACAAACCGACACATCGATGGGATTGGGTTTTATGTGAGTGGTCAGGTTACTGGTGAACGACTCAACTGGCCACAAATTTTTCCTGATGCCGAAAGCGATACCACTTTGAGTCCTGCAGCCCATAATTTTAGAGCTGATGCAGGTGGCGTAAAAGCGCCACTCGGACCTATTTGGGGATGGTTACCTAAACCGGGTTTTCATAATGATAGAAGAATAGATCCGGTTACCCGAACTCGTACACCGGTTCCCGCCTTAAGTGGCGACCAGACTTCGTGGCCTTCTAATTGGCCCGATCGTTTCGATAATCCAGATGATCCAGGATGGTCGAATCAGTGGAATGGATACTTTGGAAAAGGTATCCAACAGGCCGATCTCGAATCTTATTATGTTATTGACGATTATGGAGACAAAGAATATAACCTAAATGATCAAGGTCAGGTTTACAGTCCATTTGGTGTTTTCTACCCAAATTCCGCTGATTCTACAATGGGTGGGATGGGTCTTACTGTTTCTGTTAGATATCTACAATGGGCTAACGTACTTGCTGAGGATACAGCTTTTATGCTCTACGAAGTGACTAATGGTGGAAACTATGATTATGGTGCAAAACCCGGAGAGGGCCTGTACTTTTATAAAGTCGTAGATTATGGTCTAACAGGTGCGAGTGGACAAGAAGACAGAGGTATTGGTGCATTTGACCCACAATTTAATTTGTCTTTTGGTTGGGATGCTGACGGAATTGGTCGAGATTTATCGGGACGATTATACCCACTTGGATATGTTGGATTTGCGTTCCTTGAATCTCCTGCTGATCCGTTTGATGGTAGGGATAATGATGAGGACGGAATTACTGATGAAAAACGTGATTCGGGTCCCGGCATGTTAATTGAAGGTCGCGATCAAATCGAAAATTTTGTCAATGCGAACTATAATCGAGCTATTTTTGAAAATACGACTGATTTTCAAGGGTATGGACCCTTGGAACTACGCCCGGCATACATTGCGGGTAAATGGTGGACTGGTGATGAAAACTTAAACTGGGTTGGTTTCAGTGATTTGAATGAAAATGGAATTCTGGATGAAGGTGAACCCCTGAATGACGATTTAGGAATGGATGGTCTGGGACCAAATGATTTTGGTTATACAGGTCCCGATACAGGTGAGGGAGACGGAATTCCAACACCCGGTGAACCAAACTTTGATGCAGTTGACGTGCAGGAATCAGATCAAATTGGTTTAAGAGGCTTCAATCTTGACGATAGACGTGTGTATCAAAGTGGAGATAACCTACGAAATGATACCTGGTTATGGCAAAAAATACTCCAAAGTGAGTTTCCACTAGGCACATTACCAGATGCTTTTGAAGTTTTTGATATCGAACCATACATCTTGTTCATGTCAGGTCCGGTAAATTTACCACCCGGACGAACAGACTACTTCTCGCTTGGTTGGCTTTTTGGCTCTGAAAGAAATGATTTTTATCGAAATAGAGCTACCGTACAAAGTATTTATGACGCAAACTATAGATTTGCGCAACCTCCAATTGCACCAAAGCTTACAGCTATCCCAGGTGATAAACGAGTTGTATTGGCTTGGGATACGCTTTCAATTAGTAGTTTCGATCGATTTACTCAAGAGTTCGATTTTGAAGGTTACAGATTGTACAAAGGAACAGACCCATTGTTAACTGATGCCAGANNACATTTTACAAGCCACTTGCTCAATATGATCTGGTAAACGAATACTCAGGGCCGGTCACTGTGCTAGAGGGTACTGCCAACTATAATCTTGGAGATAACACCGGTTTACAGTTTTTTTATGTAGATGAAGATGTGAAGAATGGTGTCCGCTACTATTATGCGCTCGTTGCATACGATCGGGGAGTTTATACTGATGCAGGGGTATTAGAAATCGATCCACAAGAAAACACTTTTAACTTTTCAGTTGATGCTTTTTCTAATATTCGTGGAACCAGCGCCAATGCTGCAGTTGTAGTCCCGAGGCCCAAAGCAGCTGGTTTTGTAGCTGGAGGAGCTAATGAAGATTTAAGTCGAGTTACTTCCGGTAGGGGTACAGGTAGTATTGAAGTTGAGGTCGTAAATAGTGAAGAAGCTGATTTTGAGGCCGTTTATAAACTCGAATTTGAATCTGAATCACTATCTGTGTCAGAATACGTCACAACAAAGTATCGTTTACTTAAAGTAAATGATGGTACCACTCTATTTAATCGTGAAGTTACCGATGCTCCACCTTATGTAGATGGATTTTTTGTTCGCGTATTCAATGATGATTTTATTGAACCATTTCCTGAGCAATCGGGCTGGGTTGAGAATTATGGTTCCGAAACAGAGACTTTCAGTTTTAATCCGGCAGAACTTGAAAGTTATCGTACTAACTGGATTGTGGAAGTTGAGCCTGATCAGAGCGCAGATGGGGTTTACATCCCGGCTGATTTTGAACTGATTTGGAGTGATGAAAATGTGTATCTACCACCACGTTTTCAGGCCATAAATTATCTCAGAGACTCACTCAATGTGATTGCAGTCAATTTGGAGACTAACCAACAAGCTGATTTATTAATTGTTGACAGAAATGAAAACCGTGATTTTGATGTAGAAGATGAGCTTATTATTGTTGAACGAGTTGGACTTTTCCAGTTCAGACATCGTGTTCGATTCTCACTTCCTCAAAATCAATCAAGTCAGAAACCCGGCACAGGTAGTGTAATCCGAATTGCAAATAAAAAACCATTCACATCTGACGATTATTTCCAGTTTAGTTTGAATGATTCTAGTTTCGATACTGATCTGGCAGTTCAGGAGCTTGAAAAAATTGCGGTAGTCCCAAATCCTTATATCGCTTCAAGTGAATTTGAAGTGCGGACATCTTCTGTGGGTAGAAGTGAA
This sequence comes from Bacteroidota bacterium, assembly GCA_003448835.1. GTDB lineage: Bacteria > Bacteroidota > Rhodothermia > Balneolales > HLUCCA01 > UBA11400. The sequence goes on from DLXM01000230.1 coordinate 5,916, forward strand.
CGCCGGATTGCCTTTATTAATTTACCTGCAAAATGTACTATTCGAATCTTTAATCTGAGGGGAGAGATGATTCAAACATTTTCAAGAGATGCAGCTTCAGATAACGGAATGGAATTCTGGGACTTAAAATCCAGAGATTTTCAGGATGTTGCATATGGGGTATACTTTTATCACGTCGAGGCACCCGGCATTGGGAACATAACAGGAAAATTTGCTCTCATAAAATAACATTATGAATCAGAAACGATTACATCATATAGGATCCTGGTTGTTGCTGTGTGTGCTGTCAACTACCATTATTACAACTACTGCTTACTCACAAAGCAAGGTCGGGACTACTGCGGCAACTTTTTTGTCACTTGGAACCGGCGCAAGGGCAACAGGTCTTGGTCATGCATATACAGCAATGGCATCCGGACCCGACGCGTTATTTTGGAATCCGTCAGGAATATCGATCCGGTTTGAACCAACTGATCCCTTAGGGAGTGTGATGTTCAACAACAAGCAATGGTTTGCCGGTGTTCAGTACAATGCTTTGAGCCTGACCTTACCTGTATCTAAATACGATCGAGTGATAGGATTACATGTTATTTATCTGGATTATGGACAGATGGATATCCGAACCGTGGATCAACCTGAGGGTAATGGGCTCACTTTTGGAGCTTATGATCTGGCAGTTGGTCTAAGTTTTGCTTCTCCAATTACCAGTACATTTCATTTGGGTGGGACAGTAAAATATGTGCAGCAATCGATTTATGATATGCGATCAAGTACAGTTGCAGTAGACATTGGATTTACGCTTATTACTCCCTATTTGAATGGTATGCGTATGGGTGCTTCACTCATGAATTTTGGTGGAAAAATGCAACTTGATGGATTAAACGCAAATTTCATAGACAATCCATATCCTGATATCATTGGTGGTAATGACAATGTGGAGGCTATTTACAAAATGGATGAGTGGAACATCCCTATTCAGTTTAAATTCGGAGTTCTCATTCCGGTTATCGCTTCTGAGCATTTTGACTGGTATGTTATGGGTGAATCACATCAAACAAATGATCAATATTTGAACGCAGATTTTGGTAGTCAAGTTGTCTTAAAAACAAAAACAACTCGAATCACACCAAGAATTGGATACAAAGACTTTCCACTCGACTCAAACTTCAAGTTCGATCAAGTAGATAGTCACTGGACGTTTGGAATTGGTATTCAATCCAGAATTGTAGGATTCATTTTTGGCGTTGATTATGCTTACGTTCCATTCGATAAACTTGGAGATACGTCTATGATCGATCTCAGAATCTATTTTTAAATGCATTCAAGGAATGGATTATTATTTCTTATTCTTGTTCTATCTACATTAATCGGATGCAAGAAATCTACGGAATCACGATTTGATTTCGACCCCGGAGTAGTTGTAGCAACTGTTAATTCCGATACAATTTATGCCGAAGCATTTGAGGAAACATATATCAATATGTTAAGCCGCACCGGATATGCGGTCTCTTATCAGCATCGATTTTTCCACTTGAATCAAATTATTGATGAGTTTCTGTTATCACAGGAAGCTAAAAGAATAGATCTTAACGACTCATTGGCTTTTAATTATGCTGAAAAAACATCAAATCGAACACTTCGGAATTTATTTGTCAAGTATGAGTTTCTCGAGCAATTAGAACTACCTGATGAAAAAAGAACCAGGTTCACTTTTTATCGTTCTAAACAAAACCCATATGTAAGACAGCTTTTTTTTAATGATGAATCACAAGCCAATGATTACTACAATCGGTTGAACAATGGTGAGTCTTTCGTTGATCTTGCAAATGAGCTGTATAATACTGCAACTTATGATAGTCTCGCCGGATTCATAGGCGAAATACGATATTTCGGGGTCGATGATGTTTTCGCTGAAACAGTATACGCACTTGATGCAGGTGAGTATTCTAATCCCGTTAGAACCCGACAAGGATTTGTAATAGTTTTTGTTGAAAACTGGAAGCTAAATCCAATTATTACAGAAACTGAATTTGAGCAAAGAGCAGAAGGAATTCGATTTATGCTCCATCAACGAGATTTTCAGATGGGTGCCGATTCTTTCATCAGAGCTTTCATGTCTGACTTAAACCCTGAGCCGGTCAGAGATAATATTGCTGATTTTCAGAGTTACATTTATCAGCGATTACCACAGAAAACCAATCCAACGGAGTTGCAACGACCAATTCCTTCCGATTTCATAAGCTCACCAGATGATCTGGACCTACAGGCACCATTAGTCACATTTAACATACGAGGTGAAACCGTTGCTTTCAGGGTACAAGATTATCTCAACTGGATCGATTCTTTACCTTATGATGAAATCAGAAATCGCTTCGATGCATCTTTAGGCAGAGCACTTATGTGGGACACTTTTGCAAAAGAATCTAAGGTGAAAGGATATGATAAGGATCCATTTGTTGAATTTAATTCTGATTTGGCACTCAAATTTTATTTGGCCTCCAGACTAAGAGATTCTCTTAAAACACGAGAAGTTGAATCAATAGAACAGGCAGATATTGCTGATGCTTATACAGCATTTGGATATGATGCAGAGAAATTATCAAAAATTTCCTTCCATCTTCTGGAAGTTAAAGATTTTTCTACGGCCCTTGACGTTCAACAAGAAATAGTTTCCGGAAAGCTAAAAATGGAGACTCTCCCTGATACACAATTTTTGAATGGTGATCAGCAATCATTACGTAATTCAGAACTTTTATCTCATTTATTACGAGCCACTCTCAATCATCCGCATATCGTTGGAACCCGATCAGGCTGGTTTATACTTAAAGTCCAGCACAGGCAAATGAGCATCGATAACATTGAGGATGTTTCCTCTGAAATTGCGGATAAACTTAGTCCCATTTACAATGAATTTAAATTACTACGTAAACTACGTTCAGACTCCAATATTTACATCGATACAGTTGCGTTTAACAATTTGATGGACTACTCATTACAACAGGATTTCAAATGAAAAACCTACTATTACAATTGGGTATCATTTTACTACTGATATTAAATTCCAATCCACTCTCAGCGCAGCGCTATGAACTGGTTTGGAGTGACGAATTCAATACTAATGAATTGGATACCGACACATGGAACACCTGGAAAGGCTCAGCCTTTAATGACGAATTACAATGTTATACCGAACGCGACAAGAATATTCAGCTACAAGATGGCGTATTAATGCTTACTGCGCACCGCGAACAAGTTCAGTGTGCAAATCTGTTACGTTCATATTCATCCGGACGCATTTCAACCGATACTTTGAATGCCGGATGGGAGTATGGACGATTTGAGATCAGTGCAAAAATGCCATCCGGTACTGGCTTTTGGCCTGCATTCTGGTTGATGCCGGCTAAATTGATAGGTTGGCCCAGAGGTGGTGAGATTGATATCATGGAATATCGTGGGAATCTTGTTAACGAAACGAATGCCGCAATACACTACTGGCGTGCAGGATGTAGCGGAAACTCAGCAACCTGTCGTGAAATAGAAGGACAGAATTTAGACACAGGACTCGATTTATCGGCCGATTTTAATATTTATGCCCTCGAATGGACTCCTTCCAAACTTATCTGGTATTTCAATGAAAATCCATATTTCGAAGTTGATCTGACAACCATATCAGCTGAATATAATCCATTTACCGGACCGTTTTATATCATTTTGAATCTTGCTGTTGGAGGGAATTATCTTCCAAATCCCACACCTTCAACTGTATTCCCCCAATCCTTTACAATTGACTATGTCCGGGTTTTTCAGGACTCGAATCAAAAACCTGAAGTGGATGTAAGTACAGTTGACATCACTTATGCATCAGGTTCATCCATTCAATTTACTCCTACTGTCACAGATCCAGATGGATCAATTGAAAGAGTAGATTATTTTCTGGATGGAGAATTGATACAATCTGTAAGCCAGCCACCATTTTATGCTCAATTAGACCCCATAATTGAAGGATGTTATGAACTTTCTGTTGTAGCTTATGACAATGATAACGCTGCATCAGAAGAACATAATGAACGAGTCATTATCATTGGTGAAGGATGCACTAACAAAGCCTATGAAAGCAATCCGCCTGTCGTCCCGGCAATTATTCCATTTTGGCGTTATAATCATGGCGGACAGAACGTAGCATATTTTGAAACCACACCTCTTATGAATTTAGGATCTTCAGATGATGAGGTGCCAAGAGCATTTGAAGGTGTCGATATTATGAAAGTTGATCACCCTGATACTGACTTTGCAGTTTTCGAAAGCGTAACAGGAGAATGGATGCGTTTTGAATTGGATAGTCCTGAATCTGGTCCAACTGATTGGATTTTTTCTATAGCTTCTGATATTAATTCTTCGTTTGATTTTGAAGTCAACGGAGTACAAGTGGGTTCCTTCAATAGAATTCGCACCAATGGAGATCCGGTTGAAAGAGTGCTTAATAACATTGAACTCCAGGAAGGATTAAATGACATCAAAATTACAACACGGATTGGAAATATTACGTGGTTTACTATGGATGTAACTAATTCAGAACCAGTTTCAATCGATAATCTGACAGATTCTGAACAACCGGTTGATATTATGTTGCTCAAATCATATCCGAATCCATTTAACCCATCTACTGTAGTACAGCTGGAGCTACCGGAAACATTAGAAATAACGTTGGCTGTTTACGCATTAAATGGAGCCAGAATTCTGACTCTACACCAAGGAATTTTGCCCCGGGGATCGCACCAATTTAAGGTCGACATGACATCTTTTTCAAGTGGAGTATATTTTGCCAAAGCAACATCTGCTGAAATGACACAAGTACTGCCCATAACATTACTGAAGTAAAACTTATCCCCGGAATTGAAGTTTATTTACAGCCTTTTATCCACTGTACGAGCCATTCCTTCATACCAGCCTCCGAACGTATCATTCGCAATGTGAGTTCGTATCTCCTGCATCAGCCATAAATAAAAAGTCAGGTTGTGAACCGAAGCTAATTGCATCCCCATTAATTCACCACATTTGAAGAGATGGTGTAAGTACGCTAATGTGTGATTTTGACATAAGTCAGATCCAAAACCAGCATCCGCAGAATCAAAACAGTCCTTCCACTTCGAATTTCGTAGATTTATTTTGCCGTTTCGTGTAAAAATCATTCCGTTTCGGGCATTTCTCGTTGGCATCACACAATCGAACATATCAATACCAAGTGCCACGTTATGTAGTAGATTTGCCGGTGTCCCCACACCCATTAAATATCTGGATTTCGTTTCCGGTAGGATGTCCGTCACCAAATTTGCCATTTCATACATCATATCCGTTGGCTCGCCCACACTGAGTCCACCGATTGCGTTTCCATCGAAATCCAAATCTGCAATGGCCTTTGCTGATTCTGCCCTTAATCCAGGATACACACTCCCTTGAACGATCCCGTATAATTGTTGATGATGTCCGTATAGAGGTTCTGTTTGTTCCAGTTGAACTTTACAACGTTTCGCCCATCTATGGGTCAGATGCATTGAGTTCCGTGCATAGGCTTCATCACATGGGTACGGCGGACACTCATCCAAAACCATCATAATATCCGAACCCAAAACCCGTTGGGTGCCAATCACATTTTCCGGTGTAAATTGATGCTTAGATCCGTCGATATGACTTTTGAACGTCGCACCCTTTTCTTCCAATTTTCGATTTTCAGATAAAGAAAATACCTGATATCCGCCTGAATCAGTCAAAATTGGACCATCCCAATTCATAAATTGATGTAGGCCACCCGCTTTTTGCATGATTTCGTTTCCGGGGCGAAGATATAAGTGGTAGGTGTTGCCAAGGATGATTTGCGCTTTAATCTTCTCTCTTAATTCATGCTGATACACCGCTTTTACAGTTGCAACAGTACCCACAGGCATAAATATGGGGGTTTGAATCATCCCGTGATCTGTTTTAACCGTACCCAGACGGGCTTTAGTATCAGATGATTTCTTTTGTAATGTGAACAAATCGAAGTCCTTTTCTTTTAAACTATGTTTAGGCAGAATTTTAGGTGATCTGAAATTATACTTTTGCACCAATTAACCTTAAATTTACCGCTCGGGAAGATAAAAAATCTGGATGGCAAAATATACGTGGAATCATTTAAGAACATTATTAATACATTTTTGGCAGACTGCCTGGCATTAATTGGGTCGTGGTATGTGTTCTATTTCCTTCGTTTTAAATTGGGAATTATGCCAACGGAAGCTTCTCAAGCTCCAGCCGAGCTCTTTTTACCCGCAGTTGTCATCACGGTATTCTGGCTTGTACTTTTTTCCATTTTTGGGATGTATAACAAACTCTATCTTACATCCCGCTTTGATGAAATCCTTCGTGTCGGAAAAGTAACTTTGTTAGGCACGCTGGTACTATTTTTCGTTTTATTCATTGATAATCTGGGATGGAATACACAAAATATTAACTTCGCAAAATCATATACACTCACATATTGGCTCGTAGTTTTTGTGATAGTTGCCTTGTTTCGGGTTTTGGTACTTACGTTTGAGATTCATCAGGTTAAACGCAGTGGCAAGGGTCTACATCTGGCCGTTATTATCGGTACAGGTGAAACAGCGCGTGATATTCGTGCAAATCTCGAACGGAATAAAACCTCTGGAATGAATGTGGTCGGTTTCGTGACCGAAAATGGCATGTCAAAACTACCAAAACAGATCGATGGTGTTCCGGTAATTGGCAGAGTAGACGAAATACGTGACATAATCATCAGGCACTCTATTAAGGATGTAATCGTAGCGCTTGAGCACGAGGATACCGAAAAACTGATCAAAATTGTCGACGATATCGATATTGCCGATGTTTCAGTAAAAATTGTGCCCGGTTTTATTCATTTAATATCAGGATTGAACCGAACGAATCAGATTTTTGGATTGCCACTGATAGAAGTGATGCCGGATCCAATGCCATCATGGGAGAAATTCACTAAAAGGTTGTTCGATATCCTGATTTCATCCATTATTTTAATCGTTACACTACCCCTGTTCCTGATTTTGGTTTTATTGGTCCGACTTACTTCAAGCGGACCCGCTGTTTTTCGTCAGGAACGTGTCGGTCTTTATGGTCGTCCATTTACCATGTATAAATTTCGCACCATGTACGAAGATGCTGAGCATCGCAGTGGACCTGTATGGGCTAAAGAAAACGATCCCAGAATTACACCGGTGGGTTTTTGGCTCAGAAAATTACGATTGGATGAAATCCCACAATTGTTTAACGTACTTAAAGGGGATATGAGTTTAGTTGGACCTCGTCCGGAACGTCAGTTTTTTGTCGATCAGTTTAAAAAAGAAATTCCATTGTATACCCGCCGATTACGTGTCCGTCCGGGAATTACAGGCTGGGCTCAGGTCAAATGGAAGTATGATGAATCTTTCGAGGATGTGAAAGAAAAAACGAAATATGACTTGTTTTATGTTGAAAATATGTCCTTGCGGATGGATTTTAAAATCCTGATTAATACCATTTTCACGGTGATTGCCGGAAAGGGACAATAAGAATTTTGCCCATGAAATCGAGTACACTAGTCATCATACCGACTTATAACGAAGCCAGTAACATCGAGAAGATGATTCCTACGTTGATGGGTTTGTCTACATTGCAGGTAGATGTGCTGGTTGTAGATGACGGGTCACCTGATGGGACTGCTGATGTTGTGAGACACATGCAGCATGAGTATGATGGTCGGGTTCATTTGATTACCAGGCCCGGCAAACTTGGACTCGGAACAGCCTATGTTGAAGGATTTCGTTTTGCTTTGAAACGTGATTACATGTATATCTGCGAAATGGATGCCGATTTTTCACATGACCCGAAGGATGTTCCCCGTTTGGTGAAAATGGTTAGTTCGGGTGAGGCAGATTTGGCAATCGGATCGCGGTATAACGAAGGGATAAGTATAGTTAACTGGCCATTATCCCGATTGATTTTATCGTATGCAGCAAATGTGTATGCACGCACCATTACAGGCATGAATGTATACGATACTACAGCCGGTTTCAAATGTTTTCACAGAAAAGTGCTCGAATCGTTCGATTTAAATCGGATAAAAGCCAATGGATATTCGTTTCAGATTGAAATGCATTTCCGTGCTTATAAAAAAGGATTTAAAATAAGAGAACTCTCTGTTATATTTCGTGAACGAGTTGAAGGTGTGTCGAAGATGTCGAAAGGCATTGTTTGGGAAGCCATCTGGATGGTATGGTCTCTCAAATTGCGTAGTTTAATTGGTCGGTTATAAACATCAGCCAAAACTACATCCCTATTTCTAAATTCGTATATTGTGTGATCGTATTTATCAATCAAATGAAGCGGGATGAATTACCTCGATTTTGAAAAGCCTATTATTGATCTTGAAAACAAGATTCATGAACTAAAAGAAATCTCAACGGGTGAGAACAATCTTCTTACTCCTGAGATTCAGCGTTTAGAACAGCGTCTTGAAGAGTTGCGTACCAGCATCTTCAAAAATTTAACACGCTGGCAGCGCGTTCAGTTAGCACGTCATCCAGATCGGCCTTATACACTGGATTATGTCGACAAATTCGTCGATCATTTTATGGAACTTCATGGTGATCGCTATTTTGGTGACGATAAAGCAATTGTTGGCGGACTTGGTACCATTGATAATCAATCTGTGATGATCATTGGTCAGCAGAAGGGTCGAGACACAAAAACGCGTCAGTTCAGGAATTTTGGGATGCCGGCTCCTGAGGGATATCGCAAAGCGCTGCGCTTGATGAGATTGGCAGAGAAGTTCAACATTCCGGTAGTCACGTTGCTTGATACACCCGGTGCTTTTCCCGGAC
>DLXM01000092.1 GCA_003448835.1 Bacteroidota bacterium
GGCGCCAAAAACAGACATCACCCTCACTGGGGCGAAGAGATGGCAAAACTAACAATCCTTAATTTTTTCATTAAATCCTTGGGGTGGAGAAGAGAAAGATGAGGTGAAACTTACACTCAAACTTTCCTAATTATATCCCTGTACAGGGGGATAGGTTTGAAGCTAACTCTTTCTAATCACCGATGAGGGGTTATCTGTTTTTGACGCCTCAGCAAGTCGAAGGTGCAATATGCACCGTAGTAGTTTCGCTACACTTCGTTCTGCGATGTACGATTAAAGACTGCGCGCTTACAGCACTTGTGTTTAATCTCCCATTCGTAGTGGCAAAAATAGAAACCCCAAATTACCCGAATTACCCGAATAATGGTTGAAGTGAGTGGTCGATTTGCCTATTTTGAGGCTTATCAATCTACATTTACACTGACCTCATCCGTATGCGTATCAATTTTCATCAGTTACTCAGTAGTCTGGCAGTTATGATCTTAATTGCATCATGCGCACCTACAAAAGAAGTAACAACTTCTACAACTCCCGTCTCCGAATGGCAATCAAATTATAAATATGATGCAATGGATGACGTAACCAGGGAAACGCATATCGCAGTTGAGAAATATTTAGAAGATATGATGTTGGGAAAGGTGACCGGACGCCCAACTTTAAATCCATCTGTTCGGATCGATTCTGTTCGAGTTTTGGAATCTGATAGATTGATATCTGTAACGTTTAATCCCGCATTTTCGGACTTCCCCATTCGTCCGGAGACAATTGCTCAGGCAGACTCAGTCATTCGTAATAACCTGCCTGAATCCGTTAAAGATTTTGAATTTAATTTCTACTCGATGGGTTATTCTTTTGAGGACTTGATTCCACAGTATTATTTGAGAGATCAGGACCTGGACGGAGATCGTATCGTTACTCGCCAGGAAAATCAGAGTGCCCGAAATACAGGTACCGTTTCACAAAGTCCAAGTTTTGAAACTCGTGCTATTGACGAAAGTGATTCCGTGAAGGTCGAGTTTACGAGGCTACCAACCGTCGATCCGGCTGATGGATTTCAGTGGGTACGGAATCTGGATCGTCCATGGTCTGCGCCAAAAGGACTCGACTCGCGTCAGGTTGCTATGTGGCATAGTCATGGTTGGTATTTTAATCCAAGATTGGATCGTTGGGAATGGCAACGACCCAGACTTTTTGGCACGGTTGAGGATATGCTGCCGATGCAATTTGTGATTCCTTACATTGTCCCCATGCTCGAAAATGCAGGTGCATATGTTTGGTTACCTCGTGAACGGGACCCACAGTCGAATGAGGTTGTAATTGATAATGATCGTGATTTGTTGTCTTTTTCGGAGGTGGAAACCTCAGCTGTTCAGAATATTTACACAGAGGTGTCGATTTCACTTGATTCTGGTTGGAGTAATGGAAGTGGTAAAGGTTTTAATCGTCCGGTTCGTGCACTTAGCGGGAATCAGAATCCATTTCAGGATGGGACATTTCGTGTAACTCGATCAGATACTACTGAAACTACTGTTGCACGATGGGTTCCTGTGATTCCGGAATCTGGTGATTATGCTGTTTATATCAGTTACGCTTCTACTGATTCGAGTATTACGGATGCCCATTATCGGGTATATCATGCCGGTGGTGAGACCAATTTTGCGGTAAATCAGCGTGTTGGAGGCGGAACCTGGATCTATCTCGGGCATTTTCGGTTTGAGCAGGGTGGGGAGGCAGCTGTTGAGTTGTCGAATAGGAGCAGTGTGGGCGGATTGGTTGTTTCTGCCGACGGTGTGCGTTTCGGTGGCGGAACCGGTATTGTGGAACGTGGAGGTCGGACTTCAAATCGTCCAAGATTTATGGAGGGAGCACGATATAATCTCCAATACAGCGGTATTCCGGATACCCTGGTTTGGCATCTGAATGAAAATAATGACTATAACGATGATTTTCAGAGTCGCGGTGAGTGGGTAAATTACCTGCGTGGAGCTCCAAATGGTCCGAATAAGGACCGAGAAGTTGGTTTGGGACTGCCGATTGATGTTTCTGTAGCATTTCATACGGATGCAGGTGTGACACTGGATGACAGAATTGTGGGTACACTGGCGATATACTCTGCACCGGATATGAATTTCAGTTATGGGTTTCCATCGGGACAATCCAGATTGGCCAATCGTGACTTAACCGATCTCATGCAGACTCAAATTTTGAATGATATCCATGCCCGATTTGATACTACATGGGTCCGACGACGTTTAATGAACAGCAGATATAGTGAAGCCGCACGTCCAAATGTCCCATCTGTGTTACTCGAACTGTTATCGCATCAGAATTTCAGGGACATGGAATATGCCATGGATCCACGTTTCCGATTTGAAGTTAGCCGGGCAATTTATAAATCTATCGTGCGATTTATCTCGTCACAATATGATCAGGATTATGTGATTCAACCACTTCCTGTAACTAATTTGATGTCGTCTTTTGAAGGAAATGGAGTCAGATTGAGTTGGTCCGGTGTGAAAGATCCCCTGGAAACGACCGCCGATCCGGACCGATATATCGTTTATACCCGCATCGAAGGTGGTGGATTTGATAATGGAATGCCTGTATCTGACACCACATTGGTACTTCGAAATATTGAGCCGGGCGTGATGTATAGTTTTATGGTCCGGGCTGCAAACGACGGTGGAGTAAGTATGCCATCGGAAGAAATCTCTGTTTTACATCAGGGCTCAGCTGAAACGGTACTTATTGTGAACGGATTCACCCGAGTTTCAGCACCAAAGATCATCAAAGAGGGCGATTTTCGTGGATTCGCATACTTTATGGATGCAGGAGTTCCGGATCGATATGATATTGGGCACGTTGGTGAGCAAATCAATTTTAACGTATGGGATGAATGGATCGAAAATGATAATCCCGGGCATGGAATGAGTCATGCGAATCTGGAGACGGTAGTTTTTGCGGGAAATACATTTGATTTTGCAAGTGTCCACGGGGACGCGATACGTGAGTATGGTTTAAAGTTTGTGACGGTGAGTGAAGCTGCAGTTGAGTCCGGGTTGGTGGATGGA
>DLXM01000286.1 GCA_003448835.1 Bacteroidota bacterium
CGAAAGTGGTAAAAATCTGGTAACCATTGGCATCACTCCTTATCGCCCGGAAACAGGTTATGGATACATTCAAATGGATGAATCCAGTTTTGAAAAATCCCATCAGGACAAAGTATACCTGGTAAAAACGTTTGCTGAAAAACCTGATCTTAAAACAGCTATCAGTTTTATGGAATCGGGTGATTTTTTATGGAATAGCGGGATGTTCATCTGGACTGCAAATACCATTCTTGAGCAATTCAGCATCCACCAACCAACAATGCACCACGAAACAGAAGTTTTCAGAAGAAACCTTAATAAGGATTTCAAAGCTGCATTAAATAATTTTTACGACCTCGTAACATCCATTTCAATCGATTACGGCATTATGGAAAAAGCTGATGCCGTTCACGTTATTCCTGGTGAATTTGGATGGAGTGATGTTGGAAGTTGGCTTGCCGTTTATGAGCACGGAAATAAAGACGAGAACGGAAATGTGGTAGAGAATGAGTCCACAATTTTATTCGATTCTCAAAATTGCCTCGTACGCACATCAAGCAAAAAATTAGTGACCATGGTCGGCCTAATGGGAGTTGGACTCATCGAAACTGATGACGCTATCGTGCTGTTGAAACTTGACGCTTCTCAGGATATTAAAAAAGTGGTAGACGAGCTTGATAAAAAGGGCTTTAAAAATTTGAAGTGATCCTACGAAAAGTTTATCGCCTCTTTGGATTAACATCGATTCAATTGGGCAATGCCGATCTGAAGTTTAATCATTGGTGCGGAACCATTTTTAGAGTTTAGCAACTCCAGGATTCATCTCGAATCAATTGGCATACCAGCGTGAAGGCTAATTTTTGCATTGGTCCCGTGTATAAAATTCTTCTGTAATCCCGGCAACTTACAAGTAAATTACTTGCTGGTCGAAAGCTAGCTTCATCCCATCAGGTAGCCGTTTATTGGTCTCAGCATGATGTACATATGACGACATATGAATAAAATAAACCTCCGGAATACCCGTTTTTCTTGCAATTTCGACCGACTCTGATACCGTAAAATGGGTTGGATGTGTGGGTTCCCATCGCAGTGCGTCTAAAATCAAGACCTTACAACCCTTAATTAATTCCAGAGTAGATTCAGGAATAAAATTGGTGTCATTGATATATGCTAAATCATTGATCCTGAATCCATAGACCATTAAATCTCCGTGCATTACCGGTAAAGGTGTGATTCTACAATCCCGAAAATTAAACGGGGTGGATTCAGTATTGATATCGATATCAACAGATCCTGGTGTTTTCCCGGGTTCAAAAATATAATCATAACGCCGTTCAATCGACTCCTTACAACTTGGCGTTGTAACTACCGGGATTGAAGCTTTTTGCATGTAATTGAATGGACGAAGATCGTCCAGACCACCAATATGATCAAAATGCTCATGAGTAATCAAAAGGAGGTCTATTCTGCGTAATCCAGCTCGAATGGATTGCAAACGAAACTCAGGACCCACATCCACTAAAATTGAAGATTGTCTGGTTTGAACCCAGATAGAACTCCTCATCCTGTCATCTCTGAAATCACCGGTTGGTACCTCTCTTCCGAATCCACCCGCTACAGGGACCCCCATAGAAGTACCTGTACCTAAAAATGTCACTTTCATTCCATCCACAATCTCCTGATTTAAAGAAGCAGGCAGTGGTTTTTTAGGAGACTTCTCAAGAATCTCTTTAAACTGATGACTTTCAGGCAATGTACTTCCCATTTAGTAAGTTAATTTCCCTCAAAATTAAACTCAGGTTCATTGTTTGCTTCCAGTCTTTCCCAAACGATTTCTAATTCTTTCCGAACAATTGGTTTCAGGTAAAGCTCTTCATGTTTTTGTGAAAGAATGAATTTTGCTAACGTTCCGATGTGCATTTCAACCGGATAGTTTTTATTTAGCATGATAATCCGCTCTCCATCCAGCACACAATTACTACCGCGAAAATTCCCTTTTTCCTTCCGGATTTTAAAACCCAGTTTTCCTACTACCTCTTCAAGTTCAAGTATGAGTTTATCCGGTTTCATAATCAAAACTAAAATGTAATTCCAAGTGTAATAGACTGTTGTGTAGCCAGGTGGTCGTATCGGGCATCATCAAGCTTATATTTTCTGGAATTTAACTCTACACCAATTACCAAGCCATATTGCCGATAAATAGCATCAAAATATAATTTATTCTTTAACCCAAGGTCAGTTGCTGTCCCACCTGAATTACCAAACCCCGAAACCGAAAATGAATATCCGCCACTACCACTTACTAAAAATCTAACTTTTTGTGATAATCTAGCTCTCATTTCGAGGCCACTATGTATGCCGAATGTATTCTGTTTGAACTCCTGATTTGCAAAAATGTCATTATTTCGAACGATGACGTAGTCGCTTGATAGTTTTAATGGTAATAGTACTCGAAAAGCTGAGCTGTTTATCAATCCAATAGAGTTACCGATACTTGCACCGACTTGCGAGTATGAATTATTAAAATCACCCAATGATCTGCCAAACAATCCGTATGCAGAAAATCCAACCATGTCGATGCTTACATGATACAGAGGCTCTGAAAATTCAAATGTTTGTCCAACGTTATTACCCGGTTGTCCACCTGTTATTGCTGACCCTCTATGTGCAAAATTCATGTAACTTATACCAAAATTGATTGCCATATCGGGTACAAAACTTGTTTGCTGCCGTTGAGGTTCCACCGAAAACATTTGAGCGGTCGCGGATGTCGGTGTAAACAGGTAAATTACTGTCAAACAAATAGCTAAATACTTTATTGATTGTTTCACGATGGAACGATTTGAGTTAAATTTGAATTAATGGAATATCACCTAAAGCCAAAAACAAAGATATGAAAATCATACTAACACTAATATTATTAGCTTCATTCATGACAGCTTCAATAAACAACAATCCGAACAGCATCCACGAATTTACGAAAAAAGATATTCGCGGGAAGGAAGTAAATCTGGAAGATTATAAAGGGAAAGTGGTTTTAATTGTAAATACTGCTTCAAAATGTGGTTTTACTCCACAATATAAAGGTCTTCAGGAATTACACGAGAAATATCAAGGAAAAGATTTTGCAATCCTTGGGTTTCCGGCAAATAATTTTAATGAACAAGAACCGGGTTCAAACGAAGATATCGCTGAATTTTGTGAACTCAATTATGGTGTAAAATTTCAAATGTTTTCAAAAGTCTCCGTAAAGGGTGACGATCAGGATCCATTTTTTGCATATTTGACCACACAACCAAATTCAGATTTTACCGGTGATATTAACTGGAACTTCGAAAAATTTCTCATCGATAAAGATGGAAAAGTTGTTCGTCGTTTCAGAAGTCGGGTTGAGCCAATGAGTGAAGATTTAATCAGTTCAATTGAATCAGAATTGAACAAGTAAAAAGTTAAACCTCTTTTATAAAACTTATACCTTACAAAAAAGGGATTACATCTGAGCGGTGCAATCCCTTTTTCTCTTTGATATCAATTCATCAGGTGCGACCGCAATAGAAATTTGGGTATTGTCACTTTAATTTTTTGACCATCCTCTTTAAGCATCTCATAATAACCCTCCATAGTACCTTCAAAAGTTTTTAGTACGCTGAAGCTATTATAATTATGAGATTCTCCAGGCAAAATTACAGGTTGACGTCCAACTACTCCCTCGCCATATACTTCGTGTGATTCACCACTTGAATCCTGAATAAACCATTGTCTATGAGTAAGTTGAACCGTATCAATTCCCAAGTTTTCAATCGTAACAAAATATGCAAAAACAAACCGTGCGCTAATTGGATCAGACTCTTTTTCGACGTAAATAGGCTGTACGCTGATCTTGATGTCGTGTGTTATTTCGGTAAATGTCATACAGATCCTGGTTTTAGAATTACAATTGACCTTCCAAAAAACTTAACCAAGCTACCCTCTTAATTCAATCCCGGCCCGAGTAATATACAATGTTTTTTTAATTCACCAAGTCAATTATGAAGGGTGAACCAAACCACAATCACATTTTATTTCGGGTTTAGGATTTGCCGCTGTTCCCTTATATCCAATAATTGGAGACAACCATTTTTCAATTTGAGCGATACTCATTCCCTTACGAAGATGATAATCAATTACTTGATCTTTGTCGATATCCCCCAACCTGAAATATTCAGAATCAGGATGTGCAAAATACCATCCACAGACCGATGCCGCAGGATCCATTGCAAAATTTTCGGTTAAACTTACCCCGGTATTTTTTTCCGCATTCAGTAATTCAAATAAAAACGGCTTTTCTGTATGATCCGGATTTGCAGGATAACCCGGTGCCGGACGAATTCCACGATATCCTTCTTTGATTAACTCTTCGTTCGTAAGATTTTCAGCCACCGCATAACCCCAATACTGAGTCCTGACTTGTTCGTGTAAATACTCAGCAAAAGCTTCCGCCAACCGATCGGCCAGCGCTTTCACCATTATCGATGAGTAATCGTCGTGATCTTTCTGGAATTTCTCTAATAACTTTTCGATCCCGATACCAGCCGTGACCACAAATGCCCCAATATGATCAGCTTTTCCACTGTCTGCCGGTGCAATGAAATCTGCCAGCGATTTATTTGGTTGCCCGGCACGTTTAACGGTTTGCTGTCGCAACATGTGAATTGTCGACTTTACAGCCGTGCGCGATTCGTTTTCATAAATATGGATGTCATCACCGTCCGAATTTGCAGGAAACAAGCCAATTGTCGCCTTGGCTTTTAGTGATCCATCACGAATGATGTCATCGAGTAATCGATTAGCGTCGTCAAATAATTTACGCGCTTCGTGTCCAACTATGTCATCCTCCAGAATAGCCGGATACTTGCCTGTGAGCTGCCAGGTAATGAAGAACGGCGTCCAGTCGATGTAGGGCCTCAGCGTCGCTATCGGGAGGTCATTGATTACGGTAACGCCCGGTGAATTGGGTGCTTTTGGCTCAAATCCGTTCCAATTAATTTGGGTCTTGTTCTCGCGCGCCTTTTCGAGCGACAACATTTGTTTAACTTGCTTACGCCGACCATAATCTTCGCGAACCTGTTCATATTCAATTCGGACTTCTTCCAGATATTGCTCTTTATACTCATCAGATACCAGCTTACTCACAATAGGAACACTTCTGGATGCATCCAATACATGGATGGTTGTCCCACTATATTCAGGTGCAATTTTAACCGCAGTATGGACCCTTGACGTAGTAGCTCCACCAATTAAAAGGGGCAAGCTCATTCCACGTCGCTCCATTTCTGCCGCAATATCCACCATTTCATCCAATGACGGAGTTATTAACCCACTCAGACCAATCACATCAGCGCCAACTTCCAAAGCAGTGTCCAGGATTTTCTCTTTGGGAACCATCACACCTAAATCCACCACTTCATAATTATTACACGCAAGAACCACTCCAACGATATTTTTTCCAATATCGTGAACATCTCCTTTAACTGTTGCTAGCAGTACTTTTGCGCGCGGACGACTATCTGATTGTGCCAGTTTTTCAGCCTCAATAAATGGTATCAGATGAGCAACGGCTTTCTTCATAACCCGGGCACTTTTCACCACCTGTGGTAAAAACATCTTTCCTGCGCCGAAAAGATCTCCCACAACATTCATTCCATCCATTAACGGACCTTCAATCACGCTTAGGGGACTGTCTGCCTGTATTCGAGCTTCTTCAATATCTGAATCAATAAATTCAACATTTCCCTTTACCAATGCGTGAGACAAACGTTCGTTAACCGGAAGACTTCTCCAGGAGTCAACTTTGACCTCTTGTTTATCTTTTGCTTTTACAGAATCGGCATAATCAACCAAGCGCTCCGTTGCATCTGAACGACGATTCAAAAGAACATCCTCAACCAATTCTCGGAGTTTGGGTTCTATTTCGTCATAAACTTCAATCTGCCCGGCATTTACAATCCCCATGTCCATTCCGGCTTGAATTGCATGGTATAAAAATGCCGTATGCATCGCTTCGCGAACTGTATTATTTCCACGAAACGAAAACGAAATATTACTAACACCGCCACTTACTTTAGCTAATGGCAAATTCGCCTTGATCCATTTTGTAGCTTCGATGAAATCCACCGCATAATTATTATGCTCTTCAATACCGGTTGCAACGGTTAGAATATTCGGGTCAAATATTACATCCTGTGCCGGAAATCCAACAACTTCAGTCAAAATCTTATACGCCCGGGCACATATTTCAATACGTCGATCAAGTGAATCGGCTTGACCTTGTTCATCAAAAGCCATTACAATAACCGCTGCGCCATATCTTCGTATCGTTTTCGCCTGTTCTATGAACCTCGCTTCACCTTCTTTTAATGATATTGAATTCACAATCGCTTTCCCCTGAATGCAATTCAATCCAGCTTTCAATACACTCCATTTCGACGAATCGATCATGAATGGCACTTTTGTGATATCAGGTTCAGAAGCCAATAAATTCAAAAATCTCACCATGGCCGCTTCAGAATCAAGCATTCCCTCATCCATATTGATATCAATGATCTGGGCACCATTCTCAACTTGTTGACGAGCTACTCTCAAAGCTGAATCAAAATCATTCTTGAGAATGTGATTAGCGAATATTTTAGATCCGGTGACATTCGTTCGCTCACCAATATTTACAAAATTTGTCTCAGGACGAATTACCAGCGCTTCGAGTCCGCTTAGTCTCAAATATGGCTCAATTTGTGGCTTAACCCGCGGTTTAATTCCGACCACGCTTTGAGCAATCGCGTTGATATGTTCAGGCTGAGTACCACAACAACCGCCAACAATATTTAAAAACCCTGATCGGCCATAATCGCGTATCTGGTCGGCCATATACTCGGGACTCTCATCATACCCACCAAATTCATTTGGAAGGCCTGCATTTGGGTATAAACTCACCCGACAAGTCGCAACACGCGATAATTCCTGAATAAATGGGCGCATTTGACGAGATCCAAGCGCACAATTCAAACCAACGCTCAATAAATAAGGCATATGCGAAACAGAAACCCAAAAAGCTTCTGTTGTCTGACCCGAAAGTGTCCTGCCACTCGCATCCACTATGGTACCCGAAATCATAACCGGGACTACCTTGCCACTATCTTCAAAAAACTCTTGAATAGCGAATAGGGCAGCTTTACAATTTAATGTATCAAAAACAGTTTCAACCAAAAGAACATCCACACCACCATCTATGAGTCCGCGAATTTGTTCTTTGTATGCGGATGCAACATCGTGAAACGTCACTGCCCGATAAGCAGGGTCATTTACATCAGGCGATAAGGTTAGGGTACGATTTGTTGGACCTATTGCACCCGCAACAAAACGAGGTTTATCAGGATTTTGAGCGGTGAATTTGTCAGCAGCTTTTTTTGCGATTTTTGCAGATTCAAAATTCAGCTCATAAGTCAATTCTATCTGATGATAATCAGCCAGCGATATCGGATTGGCATTAAATGTATTCGTCTCAAGAATGTCTGCACCTGCAGCAAGAAACTTTGAGTGAATTTCTTCAATGATATGTGGCTGGGTTAGACTTAAAAGATCATTATTCCCCTTTAAATCGTGCTTGTTATCTGCAAAACGAGTTCCTCTGTAATCCGCTTCCGATAATTTGTACAACTGGATCATCGTCCCCATCGCACCGTCAATGATGAGAATACGTTTGTTTAGCTCTTGTACTATTGGATGCTCTTCTAAAATCATTCCCTAAACTTTCAACTGATTGATATAATGCTGACTAAAATTCGCCCAAAGTGAAATTCTGACGCGAAAATTGTTAACCCACAATATACGAATAATCAAGAAAAACGGTCAGCTAGTCTGTTAATCAAATACCCACTCTCGTTCAGTGCCGTTTCTGCAAATTCGCCGAAGAAATCAGTAATGGACTCAAATTCCTGGATGAAAGCTTTTTTGTCTCCTTTGCGTACCATATCGGCTAATCGTTCATGATGCCCAAGGAATTCTAACAACATATTTCGACGTTCTTCGGTAGCAAAAACAATATCTGCGTACAATTCGGCATCCTGCGCGAAAATCCTACCAGTCATCATCAATTCTGCGCGGTAAATCGGGCTCGAAAAATGCAGGATATCCTCCGGTTTCAGTTCAGATGTTTTCATAAACGATCCATGCAACAGCGCGACAAAGTGCCGAAGTCCCTGCACCAGATTCATCACCTTGTCGTGTTGAAGCGGATCAACTGCCAGAACCCGCATCCCCCAAAGCTGGAACTGATTTATAATCCAATCATACTCGGCATCATCGCGACCATGACAAGTTATCATTAATTGCTTCGATAGATTTTGAACATCCGGACCATGCATGGGGTGCAATCCAATAACCGGGCCTGCGTGTACGTCAAGCATGGCGCTTAAAGGTTCAGATTTATTACTGGTAAAATCCGCTAACACGACATTATGAGGCATAAATTGTGCCGCTTTTTTGATGACCTCCACAGTAATATTTATTGGCACAGAAACAATCACTAAGTCCACACCATTAAACAACTCGAGGGCTTTATCCCAATCGTTTTTGTCTAAAATGCGCACTTCATGTCCGCTGGATGCAAACAAAGTGGCATATTGTTTACCCATGCCCCCGCTACCACCAAGAATCAGAATTTTTTTAGGATGTGTTGTCGCACACGGAAACTCACTTGCAGATTGACTAGCACGACTTGAACTCATGATCATACGCAGAAAATCCTCAGCCCACTCCGGATCCATGTTTCGTTTAATGGCCATTTCCCGGAATGACTGAATTTTTTGATCCTCACGTCCGGCGACATAAATCGGCAGTTTATTTTGAATTTTTGTCATCAAAACACCTTTTACGATCTCCGCGCGTTCTTTAAGCAGATCCAGGATCTGTTCATCAATCGAATCAATTCGCACGCGGAATTCATTCAATGATTGATTTGTTTTTGGCATGATTTTGCTCTGTTTGTTTTTTTGCGAATGGCATCAGCAAAACGATTAGATTATATTACTACGATTTGCCGAAGTACACTCAATGATTACTCTAAATCCCCTGGCAGACAATTTCGTGAAAAATAAGCTACACATTCAAATATAAAGTTACGTTTCATGTCCGATTTTAAATTAGTATCACAATTTCAGCCGGCGGGTGATCAGCCTAAAGCCATTAATGAGCTTTTATCAGGACTTGAGTGCAATGATAAATTTCAGACACTGCTTGGAATCACAGGGTCGGGAAAAACCAGAACCATAGCTTCAGTAATTGAGAAATATGGCCGTCCGACGTTGGTAATGAGCCATAACAAGACCCTTGCAGCCCAATTATATCGCGAATTAAGTGATTTTTTTCCCGAGAATTCGGTTGAATTTTTTATATCGTATTACGATTACTATCAGCCCGAAGCATATCTAATTTCGCAGGATAAATACATTGAAAAAGATTTATCAATAAATGATGAAATCCAGCGTCTTCGTCTTAGATCGACGAGTTCATTGCTTTCAGGTCGTTCTGACGTCATCATTGTCTCTTCAATAAGTTGTATTTATGGAATCGGATCTCCAAGTGAGTACGAAAAACTGATTATTAACTTACAGGTTGGTAAGGAAATCCCTCGAAATAAGCTGCTTTATGATTTAGTGGATCTGCATTATGTTCGAAATGACATCGAATTTAAGCGTGCCGTTTTTAGGGTTCGGGGAGATGTCATCGATTTGTATCCGGCATATTCCGACCAGGCGTTGCGCATTACTTTTTGGGGTGATGAAATTGAATCAATGGCTTTATTTGACCCGGATACTGGCAAAGAAATTGAAAAAGTGAATCAATTTGTGGTATATCCTGCCTCCCATTACGTAACAAGTAAAGATCGCCTCGCCGAAGCGATAAATCATATTCGGGATGAACTGGTTTGGCGAACGGAAGTCCTTCGATCTGAAGAAAAATACATTGAAGCACATCGTTTAGAGCAACGAACCTTGTTCGATATCGAAATGATTCAGGAAATTGGTTATTGCTCCGGTATTGAAAACTATTCCAGATACCTGGCGGGGAGAAAGCCCGGCGAACGGCCATATTGTTTGATCGATTATTTCCCGGATGATTTTCTATTAGTGGTAGATGAAAGTCACCAGTCAATCCCACAAATTGGAGCCATGTATGGTGGTGACAGATCTCGAAAATTGTCGTTGGTTGAACATGGATTCAGGTTGCCATCTGCACTGGATAACCGTCCCCTTACGTTTGAGGAATGGGAATCGATGGTCAAAAAGTGCATTTTTGTGAGTGCAACCCCTAGTGATTATGAAATGGAAAAATCGGAGGGTGTTTTTGTAGAGCAGATTATTCGTCCGACTGGTCTTATGGAACCCGAGATCATCGTTCGGCCTCTCAAGAATCAAATTGATGACCTGATTCACGAAATTCGGGGTCGAATTGAAAAAAATGAACGAACATTGGTGCTCACGCTCACCAAACGAATGAGTGAAGAACTCTCTGAGTATCTTAAGAATTTGGGCATCAAAGCTGCTTATATGCACAGTGAACTGGATGCCATCCAGCGAATTGAAGTACTTTTTAGATATCGTCGCGGGGACTTTGACGTGTTGGTTGGTATAAATTTACTTCGGGAGGGAATTGATATTCCCGAGTTGGGTCTCGTGGCAATATTGGATGCAGATAAAGAAGGGTTTTTGCGATCGACGACATCCCTTATGCAGATATCCGGACGTGCTGCGCGAAATCTGAATGGACTTGTCATATTTTATGCTGATAAGATGACGGCAAGTATGAAAAAAGTCATCGATGAGACCCAAAAACGCCGAATAATGCAGGAAGAGTACAACAAAGAGCATGGAATAACGCCACACACGGTTTACAAAGAGCTGAAACCTCTGGTTGATCCATCACTAATATCAAACCAAAAGATTGATTTTGACTCCGCATACGGTGATTTTGAAAATCCAATTGAAGTGATCAAGGCTGCTGATGATGGAATTCATTACAAAGCGAATCCTGCTATGAAAGAGGTTGTGTTCGACAACAAGGCCGATTTTATGAATTATCTCCAGGAATCTATGATGACCGCAGCCAAGAATTTGGAGTTTGAGGAAGCTGCCCGAATCCGGGATCAAATCGAGAAGCTCAAATTAGTGAAGGACTAAAGTACTTGCGATCCGAGTCATCGCTAACTTCAAGTCTTACCGAATTGAAAGGGTAGAATTGATCATAGATTGGCCCCTATTTATGGCGGCATTTTAGGAAAGGATGCAATATATATATCGGATTGGTAACACCACCCTTGCCCTTCTAAGCAACGGATGCATCCGTTAAATCTCTAAAATATGTCAGCATTGAGCTCATAAATGAACTCAAATATTATATCGGATTGTAACAGGAACATGATCTGACATATTCAGTTCCCGTTCAATTTTGCCTGCAACAGCCTTTTGGTTTAGTTGCTCCGACGCCAGGTGGTAGTCAATGCGCCACCCTTTGTTATTTCTTTTAGCACCGGCACGATAGGTCCACCAACTATATGCATCGTGTAAGTCAGGATATAATTCTCTGAATACATCTTTGTACCCTGCATTCAGAAACTTTGTAAACCATTCCCGTTCTTCAGGCAAAAATCCGGATGATTTTTTATTTGAAACCGGATCATGAATGTCGATTTCTCTATGTGCAATGTTGAAATCACCACAGAGTACCGTTGGACTGGGTCCGTTTAACAAAGGCAAAGAATACCTTTCAAATGCATCCAAAAACTCATATTTCAGAGATTGTCGTATATCTCCTGAAGTCCCGCTGGGCGCATAGATAGAATAAATATCTACTCCATTGATTCGGGCTTTTATCACACGACCCTCTTGATCAATCCAATCAAGACCCATACCCAATTGAACCTTTTCGGGCTCCATTTTCGATAAAATTCCAACTCCTGAATACCCTTTTTTCTCAGCCGGGTGATAATACTCATGGTATCCCAATTCATGAATTTCTTCAGGAATCTGGTTTACATCAGCCTTTAGCTCCTGGAGACAAATGACATCCGGTTTTGTTTGTTTAACCCAATCTACAAAACCCTTTTTAACGGCCGCTCGAATCCCATTGACGTTATAAGATGAAATAATCATAATTCAACTATTCGTTATCATATCCATTAATTTCACGAACCCTTGATGTCGCTTTTTTCAATACATTCTCAAATACTCCATAAGACACGTCTGAAAACCAACTTCCGGCCGGTGTACGATAAAAATCAAAATACGCCAGTAAATCCGGATCCGTTACCGTTCTGTAGGTGAATAAATTCATACCAATGGTAACATTTTTATAAGATTCATGCATTTCGCGAATGATTAATCCACGAACGATCGGAATGTCCTCCATGCTAACTTTTTCAGCTGTCGGCACATACGGATTCATCGCCGTAACCATCGCTAAATACAAATCTGCAATAAAATAAACCGTGTTATCTGTAGCATTCGTTAACTCGTCGAACTCCAGAATCATGTCAATTCTGCTCTGGTCTGGCAGATTATTTTCAATATTTTCAAAATAATCATAGCGACTGGATTCAAGGGAGTCGGAATTACTGATAATTTCCAGTTCATTCATCCTTTGGGTTAATGGATGCTCTAACCAGTCCATGACCGTCTGAATATGACCAGCTTCAATATCATTCAACAGATATGAAATTGCGTCATCAACAAGCTTTTCCTCTTCAAATGCGGACGTTAATGTAGCGGCAATTTTTTGACGGGTTTCCATGTCGAACTTACTGCCCTCCTCTTCGAATTGTCCCATGATAATGTGCGGAATTTCTCGAAGTTGATGCATCATCCCGGATTCATCCAGAAACCGTTTTGCCCGTTCATGGTGATTAACCTGTTGAGAGACAGCTGATTCAGTACTCAATAACAGAAAACCTGTTAAGATAAAACTGAACCCAATTGATTTCTGAATTTTGTTGAACATAATATTTTTAGAATCCTTCAGAGGAACTAATTACTTACCAATCGGGCAAATTTTCTTTTACCAACTTTTAAAACAACTGCGTCGCCTGATTTGAATACAATTTCATGATTTACATCACCAATTACCTCTCCATCGATAGAAACGCCACCTTGTTGAATCAATCTTCTGGCTTCACCATTACTTGGCGCAAAATTGATCGATGATATGAGCGAAATCAATCTCTCTGCATTCCCGGCATCGAATGTAAACTCAGGCATCTCATCAGGAATTTCTTTGTTTATCACAGTTTGTTCAAAATATTTCCTGGCTCCGTATGCAGTTTCTTCCCCAAAGTATAATCTGGTGATCGCAAGTGCCAGGTCATGTTTTGCGTTTCTTGGATCGCTTACAATGCGATCCTTTAGAATTGCCAGCTCTTCATTAGATACATCCGTTACAAGCTCAAAATAACTGTAAATCATTGAATCGGGAATTGATAAAGACTTGCCGTACATATCATTAGCTGTTTCATTGATCCCAATGTAGTTGTCATAGGACTTACTCATTTTGTTGACACCATCCGTGCCAACCAATAACGGCATCATTAAACAAACTTGTGGAGATTGTCCGTCTTCTTTTTGAAGCTGTCTTCCTACCAATAGATTAAATTTTTGGTCACTCCCACCCAGTTCTACATCTGACCTTAAGTATACCGAGTCCTGACCCTGGGCTAATGGGTATAAAAATTCATGTAATGAAATCGGCTCTTCATTACTATATCTTTTAGAAAAATCATCCCGCTCAATCATCCTGGCCACCGTAAATTTCGATGCAAGACGAATGACATCCTCAAATTTCATGGTACCGAGCCAATCGGAATTATAGACGATCTCTGTTTTTTCTGCATCTAAGATTTTAGACGCCTGTTCGAAATATGATTTTCCGTTTTCACGAACATCCTCGATAGTCAAAGCGGGACGAGTTTTATTGGCTCCGGTTGGATCGCCAATCATTCCTGTAAAATCACCAATTATTAGGATACAGTGGTGTCCCAGATCCTGAAACTGACGCATTTTTCGCAAAATAACTGAATGTCCCAGGTGCAAATCAGGTCGCGTTGGATCACATCCCAGTTTTATTCGCAGTGGGGTATTCGTTGATCTGGATTTTTCAAGCTTTTGGACTAACTCTTCTTCGGGTACAATTTCGACTGTACCTCTTTTAATTATATCCAGTTGTTCTGAAACGGGTAAAAATGACATGAAATAGCTAAGAAATGTGAATAAAATAGATGAAAACTGAAATTAACGGTTTTAAGATTCAGTTGTAGTTGGATCATCATTTAGAATGATCTTGATAAAATCGGACTCTATAAAATATTGATCTGTTTGTTCTGCGAAACTCTGGACTCCAGGATAGATTCGAGCCATTACATTATACACTTTAGGTGCAATTGGTAAAACGTACTCATACAAAAGTGAAGTATCCCGATATTCCTGATTGGGTTGGTTTACAACGCCCAGAATAATCAAAACTACTGAAACGAGTAAGGCGCCTTTCAATCCACTGAAAATCCCGCCAAAGATTAAGTTGACAATTGACAAGTTCGCCAGTTTTATAAGAGAATTCAGAAACTTTATGATCAATTTTACAACAATTATTATACCAATATATAGAATGATAAAAGAGAAAAATGGTATCCATGGACTCTCCATATTGTAGAATCTTTCCCAATATGCAGCGAATTCACTCATGTAGGTAAAAGCCAGAAAAATTGCAATTATCTGTCCAATGAGACCAAACGCCTCCTCAATAAAACCGTTCTTGAGTCCTGTAATAAAAAAAATCAGGATTGGTACGGCTATGACAATATCCAAAAGTCCCATTGGCATACAGTTATTGGGCTAAGAATTCTTTAACTACTTTATTGACAATTGATCCGTCAGCTTTTCCTTTGACTTTAGCCATCAACGCACCCATTAATTTACCCATATCGGCTGGTGTCGTAGCACCAACATCTTGTGCTGTTTTTTTGACGATGTCCTGAATTTCAGATTCTGACATCATTTGAGGTAAATATGATTCGATTATTGATAACTCATACTTTTCAGTATCAGCCAAATCGTTTCTTCCGGCATCCAGATACTGCTGAAGGGAATCTTTGCGCTGTTTGGCGCCTTTCATAAGGACTTGAATTACCGCTTCTTCGTTCAATTCTGAACGTTCGCCTCCGGTCCGTAAGCTGATTTCCTTTTCGAGAATAGCTGCCTTAATTGAACGCAAAATAGTGGATTTGGCACTATCCCGCGCGAGCATAGATTCTTTTAAGTCTGATAATATTTTATTGTAAGTACTCATAATGTTTCTCCAACGAACAAATTAACTAATTATATATGAATCTGATGAAAAATTACTCAAAAAAAAAGGCCACATGAACCATGTAGCCTTCTGAAAAATAGCAGCATATAAAACGTGTGTCTTATATTAACTGTTTTTGAAATAATCGCCGACTTTATCTGCGTCTACAGTTACTGTGCGATATGAAATGGTTCCTCGAGGTGATTTCTCTGAGATAATCACCTTAGCCATTTTACGCTGAGCTAATTTAGCTGCAAGTACTTTATCACCGAATGTTTGTTTCTTTGCCATTTCTGGTACCTGTTATTTAATTTCTTTGTGGACAGTATGTTTACGCAAAACAGGATTGTACTTACGCAACTCTAAACGGTTGGTAGTATTTCTTCTGTTTTTGACAGTAACATAACGTGATGTGCCTGGTTTTTCTGTGCACTCCAGGATTACCTGAATGCGTACGCCTTTAGCCTTAGCCATATCAGATTATTCCTTTTTTAAGTGTACCGGCATTTTTAGCGTCTTTTAAGACCGCTGCAATACCATTTTTGTTGATGGTACGTAAGGTTTTAGAAGTGACCTTTAACGTAACCCAACGATCCTCTTCTGGGATAAAAAAACGTTTCTTCTGTAAATTTACATCAAAACGGTGTTTCGTTTTGTTGTTAGCATGGGAAGAACGGTAGCCGTTTAACGCTTTAGCCCCCGTAATATCATCTCTGCGTGCCATTTTTCAAGTAAATTGTGTTGTATATTTTTCGAAAGATTCCAAATATAGCACTATTTGACACCAGAAACAATTATAAAATTCAGTTATCCACACACTTCCCACATAAATCTTTTTGTACGAAAAAAACTGCATTATTGCGTAAATACTGTTATTTTCTTCTGATATGTTTATCTGTATCAGAGCCATATTCCGATGTGACTTTTACATTTTTGGCGCTGTAGGTAAACCACTATAGCTATTTTATTGCAAATCTGGAACAATAGTCAACCCTACAAATATGTTAAACAATCAGGCAGCTGATTACAAAGCTTCGAATATTCAGGTCCTAGAAGGATTGGAAGCCGTTCGAAAACGTCCATCCATGTACATTGGTGACACCGGTCAACGAGGATTACATCACCTTATTAATGAGGTCGTTGATAACTCAATCGATGAAGCATTGGCCGGATATTGTGATTATATCAAAGTTATTATTAATCAAGATGGCTCTCTCACAGTTGAAGATAATGGACGAGGTATTCCTGTCGACATTCACGAAAAAGAAGGAATCCCGGCTATTGAACTTGTACTTACTAAACTCCATGCCGGTGGTAAATTTGACAAAGATTCTTACAAAGTTTCCGGTGGACTTCACGGTGTAGGTGTAAGTTGTGTGAATGCGCTCTCTACACGTTTTGATGCTATTATCCATAGAGATGGAAAAATCTATACTATGGGTTTTGAATATGGTAAAACCGTCGATAAACTGAAAACTATTGGTGACACAGATCGACGTGGAACTATCATTAAGTTTATGCCTGATCCCGAGATTTTTAAGCAATCCATTGAATTCAAATACGATATCATTGCAGATCGTATGCGTCAGTTGGCATTTTTGAATCCTGAGATTACTGTTGAAGTAATTGATAATCGTGAAGAAGAAGTTATAACTGATACATTTCACTTCGAAGGTGGTGTAAAAGATTTCGTTAAATATCTGGATGAAACCCGTGAGCCGTTGATGGCTGAACCAATTTTTGTTTCCAGTGATAATGAAGAGTGTCCGATGGCAGTTGCTATTCAGTACAACCGCTCATATTCTGAAAATGTCCACTCGTATGTGAACAACATTAACACTCACGAGGGCGGAACACACGTTTCCGGATTTCGTCGAGCACTCACGCGAGCTCTTAAGAATTATGGTGAAAAAAATAACATCATTAAAGGTAAGCTCAACATATCAGGTGAGGACTTTAGAGAAGGCCTAACCGCAGTAATCTCAATTAAGGTTGCTGAACCCCAATTTGAAGGTCAAACCAAAACAAAACTTGGTAACTCTGAGATTCAAAGTGCGG
>DLXM01000217.1 GCA_003448835.1 Bacteroidota bacterium
TGAGTTGGGACTTCCGTGGGAAACTCCAGAAAAATGGGAACGCATTTCATCATTTAATGATGTAGCAAACATCACCACGCCGACTTTATGGATGGGTGGTGCGGCTGACTGGAACGTTCCGATTATTGGATCTGAGCAGATGTATCAGGCAATGAAACGACTTGGAAAAGCGGAAACCCAGCTGGTTGTGTATCCGGGCGAGCATCACGGGATCTCCAATTTTGTATTTATTCGTGATCGATACGAACGTTACCTGGCCTGGTACGATAAATTTCTGAAAGGCGAGTAAGCTGGTTCGAATTTCTGATTGGATTCGGTAATTATGATTGATGCCTCTATTTGATTTCGGCGCAATCTTTGATGAAATCTATTTAAGCCTGGGTGTTATTTGTAATACCCGGGCTACTTATCTAAACAACATCTGATACTGGAAAATCTATGGAAGTAAATCTTAGAAAATCCTCATTGGTCCGCATGCTTTTCTTGTGCGTAATAGTTATTTCGAACACAAGCTGGCTGATTGCTCAACAAGCGTATTATCCGGTAGCTAATGCAGAATGGGAAACGCGATCACCGTCTGAAGTTGGACTTGATCCCACAGGTATTCAAAGTGCAGTTGAAATTGCTCTCGAAAACGATAATCCGGTCGAACGAGATCTAAGATTGGCAATTTTGAGATCCTTTAGCCGAGAACCTTATCATCAACTTGCCGGACCAACACGCGAACGTGGTAATCCCGCCGGGCTCATCATCAAAAATGGTTACATCGCCGCTCAATGGGGTGATGTCGAACGCGTAGATATGACTTTCAGTGTCACAAAAAGTTATTTATCCACTATGGCTGGTCTGGCTCTCGACGATGGATTAATTCAAAATGTAGATGAACAAGTTAACAAGTACGTATGGGATGAAACCTTCGACGGTGCTCATAATAGTAAAATCACCTGGAAACACTTACTTCAGCAAAACTCAGATTGGTATGGATCGTTGTTTGGAATTTATGATTGGACCGATCGTCCGCCTCGCGAGGGGAGCATAGATGATTGGAGAAATCGTCCGCTTCATGAGCCCGGAACCCATTACAAGTATAATGATGTTCGTGTCAACTTGTTGGCGTATTCATTGTTACAAGTTTGGCGTCGGCCGTTGCCCATGGTTTTGAAAGAACGAATCATGGATCCGATTGGAGCCTCAACAACCTGGAGGTGGCACGGATATGACAATACATTCACATTGATTGATGGAATTATGATGCAGTCTGTGAGTGGGGGAGGTCATCATGGAGGTGGACTTTTCATTAATACACTCGATCATGCCCGATTCGGATTGCTGTTTGCACGACGTGGAAATTGGAATGGTCAGCAATTGATTTCAGAAAGCTGGATGGATGAAATTGCTAAACCATCTGAGCCTTTTGCCGAATATGGTTACATGTGGTGGACGTTAAAAGGGGACACGAAATGGGAGAATGTCCCCGATCATGTTTATTACGCCGCCGGATTTGGCGGAAATTACATCATAGTAGATGAGGAAAACGATTTGGTAATTGTCCTAAGATGGATCGATAATTCTTCGCTCGAAGATTTTGTGTCAACTGTTTACCAATCGATGAATTAAATTTATACAGTATCATTCGCTCAGTTAATACCGGCGAGGACGGCTTGATACCAGTCTTTGGTTAGTGTAGAGAGGCTTTCCTATTTTTAGATAAATCGCGTGAGCTTTCTGGTTCGGATATTTAACCAGCTTTTTTTTGCTTTCCTTGCAGCACTCGACAATAAATTGTCGTATTGGCTAGTATAGAAACTAAACCCAATAGACAATTTTATGAGAGCATCCTTTTTTAAACTATTACTTTTACTACCAGTAACATTCCTGTGGTCATGCAGTTTGATGAATCATGATGATGACAAACCGTTGCATCCGAAACTGATTCAGTTAACCCCCCTTCAGTCCGACTTGATTCAACACAGCAATGAGTTCGGAGTAGATTTATTTAAACAAGTTGCTTCTGAGGAAAATAGCAACGTGATGTTATCACCATTGAGTGCAAATGTCGCACTCACCATGCTATTAAATGGAACTGACGCCAACACCAAATCACAAATGATGGAAATGCTTGGATATGCAACAGACTCAGATTTATCTGAGATTAATGCTGCGTACCAATCACTTCTTGAATCTTTATTGGATGTTGATCCGTCAACCAGATTAGCGGTAGCAAACGCCATGTTTCACGAGAACGATTTTGTTGTCAAACAATCTTATCTGGATATTTTAAAAAATGACTTTGACTCTCAAATTCGCGGACTAGATTTTAAAGACCCACAGACAATTGACGTAATCAATAATTGGGCCGCATCACAGACCAATCAAAAAATCAAAAAGGTTATTGCTAATATTGATCCAGAACTGGTCATGTTTTTGATGAATGCGGTTTATTTTGACGGACAGTGGAGTACAAAGTTTGATGAATCAAAGACATCTGACGGTGCATTCTATGTAAATGGTTTTCCCATGGGAAATGACGATGCTTCCGAAGACGAAGCACCATATATCAATGTGGACATGATGAGGGGAAAAATTAATGTTCTTCTAAAATTTACCAGTGAATACAAAATGATAGAAATTCCATACGGTAGAAAAAACTTCAGTATGGTTATCATGGTTCCATTGAAACCTATGGAAGAATTTCTCGTGGATTTAGATTCCAGCATTTGGTCATCATTTGAAGTTTTGCCGAACGGTGATTCAGACTGGAATGAAATTAACGTAGTCATGCCCAAATTCTCTTTCAGTTACGAAAAATATCTGAATGGCATGTTGCAAAATTTAGGCATGCAGGATGCTTTTGATCCGAATATGGCAGATTTATCCGGGATTTCAGATCAAGAGCTTTTTGTCAGTTTCGTTAAACAAAATTCATTTATTGAGGTCGATGAAGCAGGTACTGAAGCTGCGGCAGTTACAACAATTGGTATTGGCGTAACTTCCGCTCCTTCGGAGCTCGTTTTTCATGTTGACTCGCCATTTGTATTTCTTATTCGCGAGCGTACAACAAACACCGTGCTTTTTATGGGTAAAGTTCTCAATCCGAATGAGTAATTAAACAAAATCGTGTGCAAAAAAAGGATGAATCCGTTAATATGAGTATCTGGAACGCATCCTTTTTTGAAATAGATTAACAAATTGTGCAAAGTGATCACGAGCTTGTAAATGGCTGTCGGAAAAATAATCTCACCCATCAGGAAGCATTGTATAAGAAGTATTATGCATTTGGAATGTCGGTGTGCCTGAGGTATGCACAGAATAGGGAGGATGCATTAGAAATATTAAACGACAGCTTTATGAAGGTTTTTAAAAATATCCATCAATTTGATTTGGATCGTCCATTTAAAACCTGGTTTCGTCGCATTATGATCAACACCGCCGTGGATCATAACCGGAAAAAATTGAAATCAATCCACATAGCACAAGTTGAACTGGATGAGGAGTCTGCAATTGTACCATCTGACATCGAATTAAATATGAATGTGGATGATATCTTATTGCTATTCAATAAGTTACCTGATATGCACCGCATGATTTTTAACCTATATGAGATAGAAGGATATTCACATGAGGAAATTGCTGGCATGCTGGATATCGCGCCGGGAACATCGAGATCGCACCTTAGTCGGGCTAAAAAAAGTTTAGCATTACTCTATGATAATCATATCGCGAGGAGGGATGCATGAGTTCATTTGACGATAAATTAGCAAATCACATACGAGATAAATTTGACCAATATCACGAAGAGATTGACCCGAATGGATTTGATGGATTGCGAGATTCACTACTTGATTTCAACGCTACCCAAAAACGGATTATTTACTTCAGGTACCTGGCAGCTGCGCTAGTTACATTGGTATTGAGTGGAATTTTTTATTGGATGGATCCTTTGGGAAATCGCGGTTTTGATGCAGAATCGACATTGGCCCTTCAGAGTCCGCCCACGAATTTGCAGGATCGCCCGCTACCGGATTCTACAGATGATACGGTTTTCGGGGTAGATACGTCAGATACAACAGGGGGAATTCAATCGAGTCAAAATTCTGAATCACTTGATGATCCTCTGGTTAACATAACACCTGAAAATTTTGGCTCGACAGATGATCCAAACTCCACTCAAAATTCAACATCCGATACCTTATGGACTCGAAATTTAGCTTATACATCCCCAACTCCACTGACTTCACATGAAGGAGGTACACAATTAGATGGACTAAATTCGGGATTTCAAAAATCAAGTTTATCTACTATTGATGAAGTTTCTATGTCTGTATTTCAGCCCGAAAATTTTGCATCTACTGCTTTGCGTCCGATTCGGGATGGTTTGAAAGAATCAGAAGATTTGGATCATTTTGAATTACTTTCAGGTGATTATGCCATTGATTTATCTGAAACGACCGTTTTAAAGTCTCAAAATGCCGATTTTATTGTTGTCCCCCGACAAAAAGATGCCCAATCAACTCAAATTATCGTCGGATCAACAGTAAATTTCATGCGGGACCACGATGCTCAGGGTACCGGATTTTTAGCCGGTGCGATGCATCATATCAGGATAAATAATACGG
>DLXM01000370.1 GCA_003448835.1 Bacteroidota bacterium
TGAGTACTTATAATTGGCAAATGTCAGACTGGCCCCGGTTTTCGTTTTCCTTGGATGCGCTAGAGGAACGGCTTATTCTTTTCACTCAAAAAGCCGGACAAATTTCCGGTAAAGTCCAGGCACTACCGGATCCAATAAAAATCCAGACTTTGATCCAACTGATGGTTGA
This sequence comes from Bacteroidota bacterium, assembly GCA_003448835.1. Lineage (GTDB taxonomy): Bacteria > Bacteroidota > Rhodothermia > Balneolales > HLUCCA01 > UBA11400. Next base: position 170 of record DLXM01000370.1, read on the forward strand.
GGAGGCCGTTCGGACTTCCGAAATTGAGGGCGAAATTGTCTCAAGAATCGATGTCCTATCTTCTATTCAACGCAATCTGAACATCCATCCCGAACTCCCTATAGGCAAGGATAAAAAAGCTCAAGGAGTGGGAAATTTGATGACATTGGTTCGTGACCATTTTCAGGAGCCACTTTCCGATAGTACACTTTTCGAATGGCATCAGATACTGCTGGGTGGAACCACAGATCTAATCGTTGGCGCGTATAGATCAGATCCAGAGCCAATGCAGGTGATTTCCGGTGCGATGGGAAGAGTTACTGTACATTTTGAGGCTCCGCCATCAAGCTGCATCCCTCAAGAGATGAATGCATTTTTGAATTGGTTCAATTCGACAAATCAAAATGATGCAATGGGACTCAAAATGGCACCGATCCGGGCAGCAGTCGCACATTTGTATTTTGAATCCATCCACCCATTCGATGATGGTAATGGTCGTTTGGGTCGGGCAGTATCTGAGAAAGCTCTTTCACAAGGACTTGGATACCCGGCAATACTGAGTTTGTCCGAAGTTATCATGGCAAATCGAAACGAATATTACACTCAATTAGAACGCGCTCAGAAAACGCTTGAGATCTCTGAATGGGTTATTTGGTTCGTTGATTTGATTTTATTAGCCCAGTTGAACGCGGAGAAATGGATTGATTTCACGATAAAAAAAGGACATTTCTTTGATCAATACGAATCGTTGCTAAATGATCGACAGTTAAAAGTCGTTCGACGAATGTTCGATGCAGGTCCGGATGGTTTCACCGGTGGAATGAACGCTCGCAAGTACATCGGAATTACTAAAACATCCAAAGCAACTGCCACACGCGACATGCAGGAGTTACTTGATTTTGGAGTATTCATACGCAACGGCGAATCCGGTGGACGAAGCACGAGCTATCGTTTGAATTTGTAATATTGATATTTATTGATAAGAACTAAAGATTCAGCTTTAGGGAATGAAATGTGTCTTTATGATAGAACCATTACTCGAGGCGCGTTGCCGATGTCTACTGATACCTGAAAAGCCGCAGGTTTATTATATGCATTCAGTGCTAAACGGTACATTTGCTCAACTTGATCATTCATGTTAGAAAATCTAGCTTGAGAATGTTGGCTTGCAAGCATAGCATATAACTGGACCATAAAAGATCTTGAAGAAAATTCAATGCCTGTAAAGTCCAATACTTGTTTCGATGGCTCTAAGCTCATCAAGTCGTCGAAAACTTGTTTAGCATGAGTTCGGGTTGAAAGATGTGTTGTATTATATTTCTCTATTAGTTTCAGCATGGTCTATTGAATATAATCAAATATATTTAATCTACTATTAGGTTCAACGATTCTGATATTGATTAAAGTTCCGGGTAAACTTGTCTCTTTTAAATCTATCCATCTACTATTCTTATTTACACTACTAAAACCATAATTGCCAGAAATTATTGTGAATGTACTAGATAATTCATTATTACTTACAATTCTTATAGTATTTGCCAAACCTGTGCCTGGTAAGGCCTCAAACTCACTTATTCGAACGGAAAGTTGTCTTTGAATAACTTCTCGAACTGCGATTTCATCACTTGTTATTTGTGCATACCTCTTTGCTAATGACCCACGTAAACCAATACCATCATCCATCATACAAAGTTCAATTTGTTTTAATAGAGGCCAGTATTGAGCAAATACATAAAAATTATTTGCTTCTGAATGGTCTTTTGCATTTTCAATTAATTCCGATAAAAAGAATGCAATTGCGTTGCTTAAGGTATCTCTTACTGTTGGGAAACAATTTAATACAAGCTCTCTATATTGGTCTTCAATTTGCTTATAGTTCTCATCTCGAACTTCACCCTGTCTTTTTGATCCGTGTATTCTACCAATCGGGAGATAATTTCCACTTGAACCAATAGTAACAGCTCTCAAGTTAACTCCTTGTGGAAATTTTATCGTGTTTAGATAACTAGCTAAATCTGATTGTTGATCATTTATTTGATAAGACAATTTTTTTAGATTTAGAAAACAAGCAAGTGGAATGACTTGAAATGGTGTTGCAAATCCACTTGAAGAGATGTGTATTTGGGAATTTGTAGTTTTGTTTAACATCTCAATAACACTTACTAAATGCCGAATATTATCCCAATGATTTCGATCATTATGTTTAAGTTTGACAATTGACATTTAATTATCCTACTGTGTTTTAATTACCTCCCCTACTCAATCCCGCACAAATGCCACAATTCTCAAGGGAGCGCCGCTACCGTTTTTGATTTTCATGGGGAGGGCGACGATGTAGGCGTTCTTGCCGAGGATCTGGTCGAGATTGGCGATGTTTTCGAAGCCTGGGATGTTTTTGTCGAATAAGATGCGATGTGCCATGTAATCGGTCGATCGACCAAAGTCTAAGGATGGAGTGTCCAGCCCAATGGCTTTAATGGTACGATTATCAACTAACCATTGAGCCAGTTCGGGATGTATTCCGGGAAATTGCAAGGCCGCAACTCCTTCTTCTCCTTTGAGTGTGGTACCCATGTAGGCTTCGGCATCCGACCAGAATTGACTGTATCCGGTGTACAGTAATACTATTTTACCATCAACAGTCTGTCCCGTGGTGGACTCCCACTTCAAAATATCATCCACGGTGACCTGATAATTGCGATCTGCCAATGCGTTCTCGGAGACATCCACTACAGCTGCATATCCCGTTATTTGGTCCAGTGACAATTCTTCAGTGGACATCCTTCCCTCTGCGAAATGAATAGGTGCATCCAGGTGGGTCCCACCATGCTCATTGGTTCTAAAACTGAACGACTCATAATAATATCCACCGTCCGTGATTCCGACAAATAATGTGTCTAATGCAAAATTGTCTGATGTCGGCCACACCAATGTCTCTTCTGAGTATTCATGCGTCAAATCAACCCAATTCCCATTTTCAAATGGATCTTGTACTTCGTTGGATTGTGGTTGGCAACCGATGGCGACTGCTGAAAGAAATACTAGTACCACTAAGATTCTAAGATTTTTCATAGACTTTGTGTTTCGATTTTCTCGGCCGCGACTGTTTTTTACTTCAAAAAATTGATTTTATTCCCGAAGGTCAAGTTAATTTTATACATATAAAGATAGGGCACTGAGAATATTTTGCAAGTCAAGTCTCCCCTCTAAAACAACGACTGCTGTCCATTCAACTCGGGACGGCGGAAGTGCTCGGTGCTCATTGGGGGACGTTCCAGATTTAAGCCGTTTTTCTTTACGTGGATCCGAAATGTGTCACGGATTTGATCCGCAATCGGACCCTGTCCCTTGAACCGCTCTCCAAATTCACTCACGTTTAGCTTTCCATTACGATACATCAATATCCGATTCAATATCTTGGTTTTCCGCATCGGATAATGCACTTCCAGCCAATCACTGAACATCTCTTTTAACGAATAGGGTAACCGCAACAACGTGTAGTTCGCAAATTTTGCCCCCGCATCCGCCGCAGCTTTCAAAATATCAGGCATTTCATGATCGTTGAGTCCGGGTATCATCGGAGCAACCATTACACCGGTCGGAATCCCCGCGTCCGCTAACGTGCGAATCGCCTGCAATCGCCGGTTGGGACGACTGGTCCGCGGCTCAAGTACACCCGTCAACGTCGGATCCAGCGTCGTAATACTGATCGCCACCGTGATACAAGTATACTTACTCAGCTCCGCCAACAAATCCACATCCCGCGTCACCAAATGATTCTTCGTAATCATCACCACCGGATTCCGCGCCTCAACCATCACCTCCAGCACCGATCGCGTCAATTTCATCTTGCGCTCAATCGGTTGATACGGATCCGTCACCCCACTCAACATCAAGTTCTTGGGCACCCACGATTTCGCTGCCATCTCCTTACGAAGCAATTCCGCTGCATTCGCCTTAAACAAAATCTTTGTTTCAAAATCGACTCCCGGTGAATACCCCAGGAACTCATGGGTCGGTCGTGCATAACAATACACGCAACCGTGTTCACATCCCCGATACGGATTCAACGAAACCTCGAAAGGTATATCCGGCGAATTATTATGAGAAACCACACTCGCAGATCCATCCGGAATAAACACCGTTTTCGGATTTCCGCGCTCATCAGGCGGCACTTCGGCATCAAACTCCCACCCGTTTTCTGTAAATCGGTTGAAAGGATTCAATGTCGCGCCACGTTTTGCCATTCCAAATTATACACATATTTCGCACATATATCAAGACGGGCATATTTAAAAAAACCATAAATCTATAACAATGATCATTGCATATATAACATCCACGACAGGCATTATATATAACATCCATTGCTTTGCGTGGAATGTTCTGCATCTAAATCCAAAATCGCTGAAATTAATAGACTTTTAAAAAATTCATGTAAGGTATTGTAAAGTGATGCTTATAGCTATTGTGAACTATCTTGCCAATCCGTACGTTTTTCGATCATGATGAAATACTTAATTTTAATTTTTGGGATGTGGCTCGCCGCCGGGTGTCAACCGGATAATGCCAATCGTCAACAAATCGAGAGAGCTGGATTAAAAGCCGAACGAATAGATCCGATTCTCGCAGCCAGATCCAATTTACCTTTTGTGGATGTCGACTCGATGCAGACTACTGTGCGGGTAGTATCTCAAATTTCATCTCTCATTGTGTATCAGGACAGCACCATCATGGCCGAATGGTACCGCGGATCTCTTAACCGAAATCGCACTTTGAATATCAAATCGGCATCAAAAAGTGTGCTTTCTACTTTGATTGGTATCGCCGTCGAGCAGGGACATATTTCCAGTATTGATGATTCCGTCGCGAAATACCTCCCAAGCTATTTTCAAAATCCATCCAACCCTGAAAAACGAAATATCACGGTCCGGCATCTCCTTACGATGTCCAGCGGACTCGAATCGACCAGTTTTGGGAACTACGGACGCTGGGTGACCTCCAGTAATTGGGTTCGTTTTGTCGTGAATAGTGATCTTGAAGCAACTCCTGGTACCAGAATGAGATATAGCACGGGAGATACTCATATTTTATCGGCGGTATTGACCGAAGCAACCGGCATGAGTACGCGTGCTTTCGCTGAGCGATATTTGTTTACACCTATGGGTGTAGGAGTGGGCGGATGGGATCGTAGTCCAGAGGGGTATTTTTTTGGTGGAAATAATATGGCGTTGAGTCCAGGTGGACTGCTTGCGTATGGTCAATTATATCTGAATAGTGGAGATCATAACGGTCGCCAGTTGGTCCCTGCAGCATGGGTGGAAGAATCTTTGAAAACTCATTTCGAACGAACCAGTTTTAATTCCCGCGGACACAGTTATGGTTTTAACTGGTGGAATAACACTTTCGGCACATACCGTGTCAATTTTGCATGGGGTTACGGCGGACAGTACGTTTTTGTGATTGAGGATCTGGATGCGGTGGTTGTGATTACGGGCAATCCGGATTCACGAACCCGTGGGGTCAACGATCTGATTTATGATTTGATGGATGATGTTGTGATTCCTTATTTGCATCACGCGAAGTAGGTATTTGGGTTCCCTTTTCGCTTGGCTACGCCTGCACGATGTCCGTCAAAAGA
>DLXM01000008.1 GCA_003448835.1 Bacteroidota bacterium
ATTTGGCCATACATCATTAGTCCCCTGGATTTCAGATCATTAAAATGATCCCAATTCGACCATGCCGGAACTAAATTACTATTTGCTATTAAGACTCTGGGTGCATCTTTGTGAGTTCTAACCAGGCCAATTGGTTTTCCTGATTGAACCAACAGTGATTGATTTTCATCCATCGTTAAAAGTACTTCAACAATTTTTTTAAGACTTTCAACATTTCGGGCAGCCTGACCATTACCACCATAAACCACCAGATCTGCAGGATTTTCTGCAACTTCATGATCCAGATTGTTCAATAACATTCTGAGCGGAGCTTCTGTTTGCCAGGATTTCGCATTCAACTGAGTCCCGCGGGGAGCAACATAATGTGGATGACTGGCATATTTTTCAAGAAAGGTAAAACTCTTCGAATCCATCATTGATAGGTTTATTTTTGGAAATTAATTCGTTTATCTCGTTAGATCGTACCAATTCATGCAGGATTTGGATATCATCGGCAAATAGGCGGTCTTCAGTTATTAAACTCACATGATTTCGGACTAATTCATGTACCTGTTCGATTAGTTCAGATGATTTTAAAGGTCTTCTGAAATCCAGTGCTTGTGTAGCATAGAGAAGTTCAATGGCTAAAATATATTCAACGTTATCGAGAATCTGATGCAGCTTCCTGCCCGAAATCGAGCCCATTGACACGTGATCTTCTTGTCCAAGTGAGGTTGGAACACTATCTGCAGATGCCGGCCAGCACATTGTTTTATTTTCAGTAACAAGTGCCGCAGTAGTGTACTGAGGGATCATCAGACCCGAATTTAAACCTGCATTCGGAATAAGTAGTTTTGGCAACTCATATCTTCCTTCAATCATCAAATAACATCGTCTATCTGATATATTGCCCAATTCTGCGGCTGCGAAAGCGGCATAATCAAGTGCTAATGCCAGTGATTGCCCATGGAAATTTCCACCACTGATGGTTTCATCGGAGCTTAAGATTATTGGGTTATCTGTCACAGAATTAAGCTCGATTTCTGTGAGTTCTTTTAAATGTAACCAGGCATTTCTGGATGCCCCATGAACTTGTGGCATACATCTTAATGAATAAGGATCCTGTACCCGGTCGCAATCAACATGGGACTTCAAAACCTCGGAATCATACAACAAATTTCGTAGTCTTTGAGCCACGAGTTGGTTCCCTTTGAAAGGTCTGATTTCATGCAAGCGTTTATCAAATGGTGCGGCAGATCCTTTCAATGCTTCGAGCGAAATGGCACCAACGACATCCGCAAGTTCTAAAATATTCATCCATCGTTTTAATGCACTTATTGAATGAGCAAGTATAAATTGAGTGCCATTTATTAATGCCAATCCTTCTTTGGGACCCAATTCAATTGGATTCATTCCAAATTTATTAAGAGCATCTTTTGTTGAAATCCATTCCCCACCGTTTACAGATACTTTTCCATGTCCAATCAGGGGCAAGAATAAGTGTGCCAATGGTGCTAAATCACCGGAGGCCCCAACTGACCCCTTCTCAGGCACAAAAGGGATAATATCGTTATCCAAAAACCACATTATGCGTTCTATGGTTGATAGGCGTATCCCTGAATATCCTTTGGCTAATGCATGAATTTTTGTCACCATCATCAATCGAACCAAAAACGCATCGAGTGGCTTCCCAACACCAACTGCATGACTCAAAAGTAAATTGGACTGTAGTTTCGCAGTCTCCTTCGATGAAATTCGGGTATCACAAAGTGGACCAAATCCGGTGTTCACTCCATATACGATTTTTCCGGATGCAACAATATCCTGAACGTGCGAACTGGATTTCGATATTCTACTTTTTATATCAGTTGATATCGTACCCCTGTATTGTTTAGATGCAATTGCAATAGCATCTGAAATCGAAAATTTACTGTCGCCGTAGCTGATCTGCATAAAATTAATAGCTGTTTAGTAATGTGTAAAACTAAGGCTATTATGCAATTAATGGAAGCGCTTTTCTGAATAGTTTCAGATTAGTTTCAAAAGAAAAGTAAGTCAGACGGTAATGTTTGTGAAATAATAGTAACCCATAATTCCGGCAATCAAAACTTTGAGTCCGGTGGATATCATAAACCCAAGAAAAGAACCTAATGCTGATTTAAAAGCTCTGTCATATTTTTTGCCGGCTACGATTTCACCGACAAACGCTCCAATAATGGGACCTGTAATAAATCCAATTGGTGGGAAGAAAAACACTCCAATGATCAAGCCAATAATGGAACCCAAAACACCATAGGGTGTACCTCCAAATTTTTTAGTTCCCCATGTAGGCATTAATGAATCACCGATGGTAATCACAGCAACAATTATGATCCAAACCAGAAGAAAAGTTACTGTAAAAGGTTGCTGAGCAAGTTGAAGGAGGAGTAATCCAGCATAACTGAACGGGAGTCCGGGTAAAAAAGGAATAAAGACTCCAATTAGACCAAGAGTTATGAGTGCAGCACCTAATATGATTAAAATGATTTCCATCTGGACTTACTACGATATTATGAATTCAAAGTTACATCATCAGACAGTGAATAAAATTGAAATAATCCATTTTGTAATATGCACTATGTGGATGGATATTCAAGAACATATGAGTACTTCTAAAAACTTTCAGTTCAAATAATCAGTTGTTTTTCAGTTTCTTCGATTTTTTCAAGTACTTCCAACCAGAGTTCTGTTTTAGAATCGATTTCCGATTGAAGGAGTCCAAATCGTTTTATCTTATCAGCAGATTCGGGCTTTTCATAAAATGAAGGGTCGGCTAAGAGTTTTTCAAGTTCATCTTTTTCTTTTTCAAGTGATGAAATTTCACTTTCCAATTTCGATGCTTGATTTTTTAAGGGTTTTACGGCTTTATTAAGTTCATTTCTAAGGTCTGCTTCATGTCGCTTTTGATCTTTCGATTTCGTGTTTGAACCGGAAGAATCCGAATCGCCTGGGGATGTTTTTTGTTGAGTATCCGGGTTGTTATTGGCAGATTTAACCGGATTTGCTTTGCCGGCAATTCCAACTTTTGATTTCTCTATTTCCTGTTGATCCAGCTGTTTAGATTTCCACTCATAGTAGTCATATCCCCCATCATACTCGGTAACTTTACCCCCACCAACTCGCCAAATCTTAGTAGCAAAACCTTGTAAAAAATACCTGTCGTGAGATACCACTATCAAAGTTCCTTTGAAATCCTTGAGTGCTTGGACCAATACATTTTTGGATGCCAGATCAAGGTGGTTCGTAGGCTCATCCAAAACCAGAACATTGGCAGGTGTAAGTAGAGTTCTGGCTAGTGCAACACGACTCCGTTCACCCCCACTCAGTACTTTTATCGGTTTAAAAACATCATCGCCGGTAAACAAAAAACATCCTAAAAGCGTACGAATACCGGATCTTGCTTCACTGTTTGGCGCAGCTTCATCCATGACATCCAGAATGCTTTTTCCACTACTCAATACATCTGCTAAATGCTGTGCAAAGTAAGAAAGAACTACATTATGACCCAATTTGCGTTTGCCTTCGAATGGCTCAATCCCATCTAAAATACGTGCCAAGGTAGACTTTCCTGCTCCGTTAGGTCCGATTAGTGCAATTTTATCACCAGCTTCAATATGCATGGATTGTGCACTATTGAATACCTGAATTTCGGGAGCACCTGCATCCGGAGACGGATATTTTTTAACTAAATTCTCTATCGTTAAAACAACTTTTCCACTTCGCGGCGGATCAGGAAAACGAAAACTTACCTCAGGGGCGTCTGAGTCCGGGGCTTCGACCCGATCAATTTTGTCGAGTTGTTTAACCCGACTCTGAACTTGTTTTGCTTTGGTTGCTTTTGCACGAAAACGTTCAATAAATCGTTCTGTTTCAGCAATTTGTTTTTGCTGTGCATCAAAGGTTTTTGACTGTAATTCCATTTGCTCAGCTTTAAGCTCCAGAAATCTTTCGTAGTTGCCGGGATAAAGGAATAAACGGCGTGATCTTAAATCTGCAATCTGATTCACCATTCTGTCCAGGAAAAATCGGTCATGACTCACCAGAATAACGGCACCGTCATAAAGACGTAGATACTCCTCTAACCACTCAATAGAATCGATATCAAGGTGGTTAGTAGGCTCATCTAATAACAGAACATCCGGGTGTTCAAGTAATAATTTGGCCAATAAAACCCGCATACGCCATCCACCACTAAATCGGGATAAGGGCTGATAGAGTTGCTCGGTTGTAAATCCAAGTCCTTCGAGTACTGTTGCCGTTTTGGATTCTTTTTTGTCACCTTCAAGCACATGATACCGATCCTGCAAATGTTGCATTTCATCGAGGAGATCATGATACGCTTCGGACTCATAATCTGTTGTATTTTCTAATGCTTTGAATATCTCTTCCAATCGATGTTCAATGCGATTAGCCTCCTCAAATGCTAAAAGTGCCACATCGAGTACGGTACGATCCATATTTAATTCAAGCACTTCTTGCTCAAGATAACCTATAGAAGCATTCGACTGCAGGGACACAGAACCCTCCTCTGGTTGATGAACTCCCGCGATCAATCGAAGTAATGTTGTTTTGCCGGCGCCGTTGGGCCCAATGAGCCCAATACGGTCGCCTTTATTCGCTTGTAAATTTAAATTTGAAAAAATACAGCGATTTCCAAGAAAAAATGTTATATTAGCTAGACTTAGCATCTGGTGAGACAATTAAATTTTAAATAGAACCCAATTTAACCTTTTTTATGATCGGAATTAAAGTAAAAGATAACGAAAGTATCGACCGAGCAATTAATCGCTTCAAAAAAATGATTACACGTTCACGCATCATGGTTGACTATAAAGAACGTCAACAATATCGTAAGCCATCTGAGATCAAGCGCGAAGACATGAAAAAAAGTGTGCGTGATGAACGTCGCCGTCAGCGTGATGACTACTAAGACTTCGTTTCGATAGCGAACTGTCTGAATAACATATACTGACTTTCCGGATATTTAATTCACCGGATACAATTTTCTAGGCCATTCTGTAAAGATGGCCTTTTTTATTTCAATAAGATTGTTTTGATAGACTTTAAGTCGATAAACTATCGAAGTTCTATCTTGTGATAGGCGAATTAGAGTCAGCTGCATTAGCTTCCGCGTTTGCTGAATGCTCATCAAAATTAGCAAGTTCTTGATTTATTGGTTTCATGTACCATGTCATGACCATCATACCAAGACCGATACTCAGATAGTACGTAAGAACCCGCCAGACAAAAACTGAAATCCCGATAAAAACGGTTCTATCAAAAAGCGGTCCCTGGAACACGACAAAAAGACCTTCCATACCCCCGCTTCCACCTGGAGTTGGGACAAAAAATCCGGCAAAATTCATTGCAAAGGACCTCATTAAGGACAAGAATTCATTTGCAGGAAGAAAACTTAATACCACAATAGTTGGAAGTGCAATCTTGGCTAACCATGCTAAAGTTGAGATTAAGAAAGCATTAAAGAGAAAAGATTTAGGTTTGGATGAAATCTTGGATGAAAAACTTACCAAAGTATCAAGTTCGGAATCCACTTTGTCCTTTAAACGATTTAAAAAAGGAAGTTTAAAAACAAATCCAGCCACTCTACGCAGTGAATTGGGATTTACAAGTAGCCCATACGCAAGTACAAAAGCATAGGCGAGTAAAATTGCATAAACCAGAAACATTGCTCCACTTCCTACAAATCCAAGTCCTTCGGGAATAACTTCGATATAGAATCCGGCAATGATGAGAAACGGGATTACCAAAACGTAAAAAAGTTGATCTAATAACACTCCATACAATGTGATGGCACCAGATTTTCCAAGTGAAATATTCTCTCTTTTCATTGCATATGTAGCAACGGGTGCCCCACCAATAGTAGATGGCGTAATTGCAGATGCGAAATCCCAAGTGAGAATAACTCTGATTGCACCCATCCAGGTTAATTCTTTATCAGCCAGGTATCTCATTTTGGCGGCTGAAAGCCAAATTCTCAACAGAGCGACCACAAGTGCTATCATGATACCGGGTAATCGTTTCAACCGGATATAGTGAAACCCATCTGGAGTCCATGTAAAGTAAATCACAAGCCCCATACTGATCACACTCAATGCAATTGAGAAGAACATGTATCGTGCTGAGAGATATCCTTTGGGGTCTGACGTTTTATTTGAATGCTGATTACTCAATTATGCAATTAGTTAAATTAAATCAGCTTGGAATTTATGGAATAGTAAAGTTTCAATGAAACTATTTTAACAATAGTTGAGATAAATTTAAATTGTACACAATGCTATTCCTTGATGGACTTCAACTCAGAGTTTTTACGGTAGTAGAATATTCAACAAGTATACGATCTATGACTTGTTTAACAGTAGGAATGTCTCGAATTAGTCCGGAAATTTGCCCGATTTCCAACTCTCCATTTTCCAAATCACCTTCAAAAATTCCACGTTTAGCACGACCTTTACCTAAAAGTTGACGAAGTGTTTGTTCATCGGCACCATTTAATTCTGCTTCTCTGATCGACTCATAAAATGCATTTTTCATTAATCGTACTGATGTGATCTGTTTCAAAGTAAGTACAGTCCGGGTATCATCTGCATCCAGTACAGCTTTTTTGAAATTCTCATGAGCTGAACTTTCCTCAGTAACTGCGAATCTGGACCCAATTTGTACCCCATCAGCACCAAGTGCCATTACAGCAACCATTCCTCGTCCATCACCTATTCCACCTGCTGCAACCACCGGTACATACTCCGAAATGGCATCCACAACCTGAGGGACCAGAACCATTGTAGTGAGTTCATCTTTACCATTATGTCCACCGGCTTCAAATCCTTCACACACTACTAAATCGACCCCTTTTTCCACACATTTTCTTGCAAGTTTCACATTTGGAACAACATGAGCGACTTTAATATTGTGGCTTTTCAAATGGGATGTCCAATTCGCTGGATTTCCTGCTGATGTAAAAACTATTTCAACACCCTCTTCAATGATAATTTGCATAATCATTTCGATATCCGGATACAATAGAGGTACATTCACACCAAATGGATTAGCGGTAGCAGTTTTACATTTTCGGATATGATCCCTGAGGACATCCGGATGCATTGAACCGGCACCTATCAACCCAAGACCTCCATTATTACTAACACTAGATGCAAGTTTCCAGCCACTACACCAAACCATACCTCCTTGTACGATGGGATATTGAATATTAAATAATGAACAAACCCGATTATTTGAAAAAGTCATAGTTTCTAAGATAATTTGACCCCAAGATAAGAATTTTTCAATTTCACTTTTTCTCGCCTTCTCTCCTTCACTTTTTCGCTCGGCTCCGCCTGCACGATGTCCGTCAAAAGACTNNTTCGCATCTTGCGATGCTTGTGTTTATCCTCCCATTCACCTCTTCCCCTCTTCCCCCCTTAAAAAAAAAGCCGGAAGATAAATCCCCCGGCTTCCCTCAAATCTAATAGTTACCAAAAACTTATGCTACGGTAATATCTTTGTTCAAATAAACATCCTGAATGGTCTGAAGCAATTGTGCTCCCTCAGCCATCGGACGCTGAAATGCTTTTCTTCCACTAATAAGACCCATTCCACCTGCACGCTTATTAATGACAGCTGTTTTAACAGCATCAGCAAAATCATTTGCACCAGATGCACCACCAGAATTTATCAAACCAGCACGACCCATATAGTTGTTGGCTACC
>DLXM01000380.1:0-4500 GCA_003448835.1 Bacteroidota bacterium
ACAACCATAAACAGTATATACCACGACAAACAAAAATAATCTATTGACCTTCATATTGAATAAAAATAGTGTTATTGAATACTTTGCCAAAAATTTCAGGATAGCATAAAAATCCTGTTGAGATTTCGCCATTCATTGTAAACTCGTCTAATCTTTATCAGAGATTTCTGTTTTACTGAATGAAAATAAACCAGTCGTTGCATCCGTAGTTCTGATGTATGCTACCCCATTTTTCACGAGTACTATACTTTTTGATTTTTCGAGATGAAATTGATACTGCATTTCAAACAGTTCGTCAAATACAAACCATCGATGATGAGTAGTACTATCGATGATTGCTGNNATTCGATTCAAATCATCAACAATCATTGAATGAAGGACCGGCCATGTATCCACTAATTCTGCAATTTCTATTAAACGATATAAACTTTTACCCTCATACTGCTTTAGTAATGCATCGCGCTGAACTCTTTGAGGAGTCAGAGCAAAATACATGGAGTTTAAAATCTTTCCGGATAAATCAATTTTATCGATTAAGAATGTCTCCGAATTAGCAACAACCAGTTGATCGTCGGCTGTTATTGCATACAATAGATTTCTACTCGTAGGCAGCATACCACTACCCATTTCTGTTCTAACAATATGAACTGGAATAGTTTTTTCTAAAATTGGACCCACACTCCTTACGCCCTGATTATTAATGAGATACATACTTACTTTTGATAACTCACTCATCCCTTTGAATAATGAAATAATCTGTCCATCATTAGTACTAAAAAATGGATTCGGAAATGGGATTACTGCCTCGTCATTAGTTGGATTGGGTGGATCTGACAAATGTATAGATCTGAAAAAACTTTCAGTATACATACGATCATTCATAGAGTGAACTAATGATGAGGCGAACCTTGTAAATCGTTTAGTGACCCCATCATATACAGTCAATGAATCGTGATTAAAATGAATATCAGTAATACTTCTGAATTCCCCGGGGCCGCTACCTTCTCGACCGATTTGGGTGATATAAGTACCAATCGAATCAAAAACTGTGATTCTAGGAGCCGTTATATCAGTGATATAAACATTTTTAGCATCATCCACAGACACGACCCATGGGATCCCAATAATGACAGAGTCTTTTGTATTGAATTCCAATTCCGGTCCAAATTTGAGAGTTGAAATTGGCTGCTGATCAATCGAAATGATTTTAAGTGGATCTCGGTCTTTAACATGATCGGGAATTTCTACCTGACTTTGATTCGTACACCCAATTCCAAGCACACTCAGGGCTACTAGTAATGTTTTGCGCATATGTAGACGTCTAATTATTGGAAAATCAAAAACTATACTATCTTGTTTTGATTAGCAGATATATGAAATATTTATCAAGTATCAAATTATTAGACACCTATGTAGCATGAATATGTGGTATAGAAACATCAACCTATTGAAAACCTGCATCCTCTCTGGTATCCTAATCCAGGCATGTGGTCCATCTCCAGATATTGTTCAGGAGTCATACAATCTACCGGAAACTCCAACTCACATTGCAGAGGAGCTTTTTAGTGTCGACGAGCCTACAGACGGAACATTTTTAAAAGCTATCTATGAAATCCACTTATTGTCTGATGGGAATTTTGTTGTGCAGGATTATCCGGGAAAACAACTTTTTGAGTTTGACTCAGATGGAAATTATATCCAGTCTATTGGGCGGGAAGGGCGTGGTCCTGGAGAGTTTTTAGGTATTGATATCAGTTTTGTAACCGATGATGATTCCTTACACGTTTATCAGAAGAATTATGGTAAACACCAGGTTTTTAAAAAGAATATTTCCGGCAGATGGGATCTAACTCGTGAAAGAGCCTACGTTAACAGTCGGTCCACTTTTGCAACAATAAAGATACCTGCTGATGGATTAGCTAAAATTTCTGATGATGAGAGGATTGGAATATTCCGAGTGCACCCTTCTTCAATAGATACATTGGAATCACAATATTCGTTTATCGCTAAAGTAGATCATAACCTTGAAAGATCCAGTGACTCCAGTCGTGTGCAACACGTTAGTGATTTGGCCATAGAACGAAGAGACGACGGGATGTCAGTTCGAAATTCCCAATACTTTAGTAAGACAGCTTATTTATATCATGCGGAATCCGATACTGTTATTCTCATATCAAACTCATCTAACGAAATTGTAGCCATCGACCCAAATGGCACCCGATCTATAATTGGCCACCTTCCCTACGAAAAAAGATATATCGAAAAAGATGTCGTGGCACAATCACTCATTGGGAACGTCGAGTATTTAAAGTCAATGCAAAACGAAGTGTACAACAAACTGATGGATGTTCATCCTTACTATCTTCAGGCATTTTTGCATGATGACGAGCTGTGGATAGCTTTAAATCGCATCGACCAATCAAAACCCAACTGGATTGTGACCGATTTTCAGGGTGAAATTCAAAAATCGTTTATTTTACCTGCATCATTTGAAGAAATTCATGAAATAGTCGACAATAAACTCTATGGCGTTGCAGAAGATTCAACAAACGCTGATTATTTCACTGCCTATGAGCTGAAATCTTTAAATTGAGTTTTAGTGATTTGAGTTGACTCAAGTGGATAATATTATATTTTCAAATTATATCGTGACAGGTAAAATGATAACTATTGTTACCGTTAATCAGAGTGTATTTCTTTTGAAATGAAGTCCGCACTAACTATATTTTAAGAAAGTATAACATTATGTCAACAGCTGAACTGAATAAAATAAAACTCGATTTAATCGCATGGATAAACCATTTATCCGATGAAAATGTAATTGAATTCCTAGATGGTTTAAAACAATCTGAGTCAAATCATGATTGGTGGGATCAACTTACAACACGTCAACAACAAATTATTCACGAGGGAATAACCGATGCTGAAAACGATAATATAATTTCATCAGAAGAGTTCTGGAAATCTTTGAAAGATGGATGAAAGTAAGAGTTTGGTCGTTGAATATACTAGTAAGTCGTTAAATAATGCCCTTGAAATTTCATCCTATTTGCGAAACAGGTTCTCACAGAAGGAAGTTGATACTTTTTATCAAGCGTTGTCAGAATTCGAAAAAATAATTAATCACTATCCAAAACTATACAAAGAGTCTAAGAGACTAAAAATCAGGCGAGCAGTATTGAGTAAAGTTCTGTCGGTTTATTACCGAATTACAAAAAATAAAATTGTAATAATTGCAATTCTTGACAATCGGTGGGATGAAAGTAACAAAATCCAAAAGTAGCACCATCATGCTTTAAATTGAACCGCTTTCCAATCCTTGAAGAGATGTGCGACTTTCATGCGTTGGTATTTACCGGTGGATGTGACCGGGATGTCGTTCCCGAATACTACTACTTTGGGACACTTCGAAAACGGTAGATATGCACGACAAAAAGCGATGATTTCTTCTTCGTTACCTTCTAAACCGGCTTCCATTTGGACATACGCACCCACTTCCTCTCCATACCAGTCATTTTCGAAACCCACAGATATGCCCGCTTTCACGCCCGGCGCACGATTGATCACTTCATCAATCTCCAATGGAGCTAAATTCACTCCACCTCGTATGATCAACTCTTTCAACCGCCCTGTTATGAAATAATATCGCTGACCGTCATCTCCGGTCAACGCGAACCCCTCATCCCCACTTCTGAACCACCCATGCGTGAATGCCGTTTCATTCGCTGCATCATTAGCATAATATCCTTTCATAACATTTCTACCTCGAATGACAATTTCTCCCCGTTCACCATCCTTCAATGGATTCCCCTGATCGTCATGGATCGCCATTTCATTCACCGGCAATGCCACTCCAATACTCGGATACCCATGTGCACGCATCCATGTTTTATGCTCCTCATCTGACAATGAAATCGGTAAATAACAGGAATAACACGTCGTTTCCGATAATCCATATCCATGGATAATCCTGATCCCAAACTTTTCTTCGAAATGCTGCGCCACGGAAACCGTCAGCGGACCCGCTCCGCAAATAATATGCCTCAATGATGCATAGTCGCCCACGGGATGTGTCTGATGATGGCTGGTTAAAAATGATAATAAAGTCGGGACCACGCTCACGATATGGACATTCTCTTTGTGGATGGTGGTGAAAAAGTGTCCGACTCGGAATTTTTCATTCAAAACGACTGATCCACCTCGATAAAAGGGAGTACACAACGTCACAACCGTTCCATTGACATGATGAATGGGCAACACACACATCATTCGAGTTTCCGCGTCGATATGATGCCAATTGCTTATCGCATGGGCATCCTCAAGTAGGTTTCGTTGGGATAATACAACACCCTTCGGATTTCCGGTTGTACCGGATGTAAATACAATCAATGCATCTAATTCGGATCGATCAATTTGTGGAACGGAATCATCAAAAATCCCCCGCGAGCCATCCAAGTCTTGAGGTTTATCCGAACTCAAATCCATCCAATCTGACAAATA
>DLXM01000380.1:4569-5607 GCA_003448835.1 Bacteroidota bacterium
CGGACAATTTGAATATGTGATAAATCTTCTCGGCCAATAATACGCTCTATTCGTTCCGTGTAATCATCCCGGACAAATGCCAATTTCACGGAAGCTTTCTCTAAAATATACTCGATTCGGTCATCGTCCTCACCTAGATTAACCGGAACAACCACCAATCCAAGGATCCAGCATGCGAAATAATGCACAACCGTTTGCCAGTGATTGGGTGAAATAGTAGCGATTCGATCACCGCGATATAGTCCATTTGATTGCAGAAATTGTGCCGTTCTACAAACCATCTCACAAAATTCACGATACGTAAATGCCACCCGATGACCATTAGAGTCACAAAAAATCAAAAAAACAGAATCGGATTCTGATCTGGCATGTAAAAGTGGCAAAAAATCCAAGAAATCAGGTCCCGAAACCTCTTTCGACACCGATCGGGCATGGTTTATTCTGTCGGATAATGGCAACACTCTTTGCATGAATCTCTGGCTACGTGAGTAAGTTAGAAAGTCTGATCGATTTGAAATCCAAAGTTGTGATGAATCCTGGTTCCATCACAGCTTTTGCTGTGCATAAATTAATAGATAACACGAACAATTAGTAAAACTATTTCCGAATTCGAATCGTCTTAACTAAATAGTTTCTTTATCCACAACAATTGTTTAGTTTAGTCAAATCTTATAAACCAACGCTCTATTTATGAAAAATTGCCTATTTTTACTCTTACTTTTAGTTTCCATATTAGCCATTTCATGTGGGGATTCTGAAAAAACAGCCCAAAATGAAATCATTGATCCGGCAAATTTTACAGAGACTACGCATACGGCGACACAATCATTACTTATTGAAGAAACGGATGACTTTTTCTTTAGTAGAATCACCACTGTACAACCCACCTCAAAAGGAGATATACTAGTTGGGGATTTCACAACCAAGAAATTTTTTGTTTTCAACCCAAATGGTGATCTGGTTGGTGAAATTGGTAAAGAAGGTTCCGGTCCTGGGGAATTCCAGTTTCTTGGAAAGTCCTATGTTGGACAAAATGAC
>DLXM01000080.1 GCA_003448835.1 Bacteroidota bacterium
CCAAATACCCACATATTTTGAAGGCTTAATCCAGGATGTATCCTCGATTTTATTGGGTTCATTCAGGTTGAGCACCAGATAACTTTCGATCAATCCACCGGCAGTATCCGACAAAATAATGGTTCTCCAGGGAGTAACGGCTGGCGATGCAGTCCGAACTAAAACCCCATCACTCCAAGGCATCAAATTCGCTTTTAACGTAAATCCATCCGTTCGCTCCAATGTCATAGTAGAGTATCGAACCAAAGCAGCCTCGTGCATCGCGATGTATAATCCGTCAGCAGTACGCATGGTAAGCGGAGTATGTACGGTATCAATTGCACTTATGGGCGAATGTTCTGTTAAATATTCAAACCGATTCCATTGATACGCTCCAATCCACCATGACTCATGATCCCCGGTTAACTTAAACTCTGTGAGCTCATTCATGATGTTAAAAGCACCCAGATTCGACTGCTCAGGAAATTCATATCGAAATCCAATACCATCATCAAATGCACGGAACACAATATCCAGCTGACGAGCATCCGCACCGGACTCCTCCAGGCTCACTCTTAGCTCGCGATAATGATTTCGGATGTGTTCTTTTTCTCCCCAGACCTGAGTCCAGGTTTCATCAAACTCCGTGATTTCGTGGGATGCCACAGTGAAACCAGCATCCAGATTACGCATATTCTGGAGCTCGAATCCGAGTCGCGATGCCTCTAAAACCGGACGATCCAACCGATCAACTGAATAGAAAGGAACACCATCACGCAATTCGAATGTAATTGTATTGATATCGGATGGTGATGTTACTGAGAATGTCTGCGCAGATGCCGAAATAGTCCACGCCACGAATAAAATTAAAAAGAGGGGCTTTTTCATGATAATAATATTAAATACATATAGAATGTGTACAAAATACCACATAATCAGCCCAATAACATCAATTTTCCCCTTAATTTTGAGTTATTTACACGCGAAATAATTCGTGCCCTGCTCGATGTGTTCCAAAAATTGCTAAAATGACTACCATTGGGTTTCCCACCCTTGACTGCATGGGTATAAAATACTTCTGAGGCTCCCGCATCTGATGGTAATTTCTTACCTTTCAAATAAACTAAAGCCAATATGAAAATCCTGTCAGCACAACAGATCCGCGCTTGCGATGAATTCACGATTAAGTCCACCGGAATCAACTCGTGGGACCTCATGGAAAGGGCCGCATCCAGATGTGCAGAATGGATTTCAAAACGCCTGAATCGATCGTACCAATTTGTGATTGTATGTGGATCCGGTAACAATGGTGGGGATGGACTCGCGATTTCCAGAATGTTACTGGAATCCGGATATTCTTGCACGACCTGGATCGTTCAATCAAATGGATCACGCACTCCGGATAACGATATCAATCTAAAGGCGCTAGAAAAGCTTGATTCGGCAAATATCCATTATATAAATGAAGCTGATTTCCCACTCATTGATTCCGAACAGACCATTATCATCGATGCATTGTTTGGCAGTGGACTGAATCGACCATTGGAAGGAATCTACGCCATATTAGTCAGCCATTTAAACGCCCAATCCGCTACCCGCATCGCAATTGACATCCCAAGTGGACTCCAGGCCGATTCATGTCCCGCACCTACCGATGTTGTTTTTAATGCAGATCACACCCTGAGTTTTCAATTGCATAAACGCTCATTTTTGCACCCTGAAGGCGGAATATTCGCTGGCGAAGTTCACATTCTGGATATTGGTTTGGATGCAAATTTCATGCAGAATGCAGCATCGGTTTACGCTACCCTGGATGCAAACTTTGCAAAATCCATCCATCGATTGCGTGATCCATTCGCACATAAAGGCACTTTTGGTACCGTTCTGATGGCGGCCGGACAACGAGGCATGATGGGAGCAGCGACATTATCTGTCACAGCCGCTTTACGTTCAGGTGCCGGAAAAGTCGTCGCGATGATTCCCAATCATGGATTAGATATCGTTCAGTCTGTCATCCCCGAAGCCACCTGTTTTGTTGCCGGAGTCAATCATTTGTCAGACCAATCATCCAATACCGATTCCAAAACAATCGATATTGGTGAATTTGAAGCCATAGCTATCGGTCCGGGGATCGGGACTCATCCGGAAACCGCTGAATTTATCGGACAAATACTGTCCCAGGCCACGGATCCACTGATTTTAGATGCTGATGCATTGAATTTATTGGCAGAAAATCCTGAATGGCTCAACAGCATGCCTAAAAACTCCATCCTTACTCCCCATCCGGGGGAATTTATACGACTTTTCGGACCTACCACAAATTCGTTCGATCAACTGGAAATGGCTCGAAAAAAAGCGAAAGAGTTAGGGTTGATCATCGTCTTGAAGGGACATTACACGACCATCAACACCCCGGATGGCTACACGTTTTATAATATGACCGGGAATGCGGGCATGGCAACGGGAGGAAGCGGTGACGTGCTAACCGGGGTCATCGCCGGACTTCATTCCCAAGGATACACACCGACCGAAGCCGCGCAACTTGGCGTCTATTTACATGGTTATGCCGGTGATCTGGCGGTTCAAACAGGCTCACAGGAATCCATCATTGCATCAGATATCATCGCCAATCTGGGGGCTGCATTTCGGTCCGTGACCCGATATTGATGTGAGAAACCAAAGGTAAGTTTTAAAAATCGATTTATTTAAATCCTAAGCACGAAATAAGTAATATATCATCAACTTAATTTCAGAGTAGTTTAAATCTGTGTGCTGAATACTGATTGCGTGTGTTGACAAAACTATGGCGTCGAATTTTCTGCGAACACCAGTCCACACATGACCTTCATGCCGGTAATTAAACTACGTTCATCGGCATTATATAATGGATGATGCCAATTATAGGTATCTGAGCCTGATTCCGGACTCCCACTACCGAGATACATAAAACTACCGGGGATTTCCTGCTGGTAGAATGAAAAATCTTCACCGGCCATGACAGGTTCGCTCAAAAACGAGGCCTCCACCCCGTCGAGTCCATCGGCAACATCGCAAATCGCATCAACCGCCCAATCGGTGTTCACAACGGCCGGATAACCCTGAGAGAACGTGTACTCAATGGATCCGCCAGCCGCTTCGGCCACCGCAGATGCCGTTGCCTGAATCTTATCACTGATGTGATTTGCCAGCTCCGCTGAAAATGTACGGATGGTCCCAAGCATAGAAACCGATGCGGGGATGACATTGTGTGCCGATCCACCTTCGATCTTGCCTACGGTTAACACAGCGGGTTCAAGTGGATTCACACTTCGGGTGATGATACTTTGCAACAGAGTGACAATCTGGGCTGAAATCACAATGGGGTCGACAGCCAGGTGCGGACTAGCTGCATGTCCGCCTTTACCTAGCACTTTCAATGTAAATTCATCCGGACGAGCCATCATGGGACCCTTAATCACCTTTATTTCCCCTGGTTTTGCAAACGGATACGTGTGCATCCCATAAATCGATTGAACACCAAGTCCTTGAAGCACGCCGGTCTCCATCAATAAACGTCCTCCACCCGGCAATTTCTCCTCACCCGGCTGAAAAACCAACACCACCGTGCCGGGAATATGCTCCTTCAATTGAGCCAAAACCCTTGCCGTTCCGAGAAGGTTTGCCGTATGCACATCATGTCCGCAGCAGTGCGCCGCGCCGGGATTCTGAGATAAAAACGCTGCTTTGTGTTCGCCGGTCTCATCCATGGGAAGAGCATCGATATCGGCACGGAGAGCAATCACCCGCGAAGAAGAAACTCCTCCATGAAGCACCGCCACACAACCAGTTTCAAGTGGTCGCAACACCTCAAAACCAAGCGTTGAAAGCTCCTTCACAATGACCTCCGTCGTGCGAATCTCCTTATAACTCACCTCAGGATTTCGGTGAAGGTCGCGTCGGATTTCACAAACGTCAGGATAAACCTGCTGAACCAGAAAATCGATTTGGTGTTGAATTGAAGCCATATTGAAGCGATTTTAAACAAAAAATTAATTGAAACTAACAAACTTAAAAATAGTAAAAACCCAAATTACGGGTCAATTTTCACTATATTTTTAATGATAACCAAAATCTAACGAGATGTATATGATTAAAGTTGATGTAAAGATAATAGCAATCGGAATCAGTTGTTTAATTTTCAGCGGATGTTCAAATGAAAGCAAAGAACCCGTTGAAAGAATTCCCGATCCAATTGTACTTGACTCCCCCGAAACCTGGATTGATTCTGAAGAATCTGAAATGATGATGGTTTTTAATGTAGATATTGCTCCATCTGAAGAAATCGTAATAACGGATCCCGGGTTAAAAAAAATCCTCCNNCTGTAATTACGGATCCCGGGCTAAAAAAAATCCTCCTTTTTGATACCACTGGAAAAGAAATTACCCGGTTTGGAAATGAAGGACGTGGTCCGGGTGAATTTGTCGATTTAACCAGATTTTTGGTATTTCAGGACCATTTTTACATCGGAGACCGTTCGTTAAATCGAATAAATCGGTACAATCTCGCTGGAGAGTTCATGGATAACATCGATTACAGAACACATCGTGGATCCTTCGGCGAAATCGCATTAACTGATGAAACAAGCTATGTTTCCGCTTCAATGGGTGATGAAGGATCCCTGATAAAATGGTTTAATCCGGTGACCGACTCAAGTGCATTCTGGGGGACTGCCAAAGGGGATCCCTACATAATGGGTGATTTATCGATTCAGAACGATATTCTGAAACGTGGTGAAATTCCGCCGATTGATATAAATGATGTCAAATTGACATCCGATGGAACCTCTGTGTACGCTTATCTGACTGCACATGGACTCCTTCAAAAATACTCCACAGAAGGTGAATTACTTTGGGAAAAAGATGTCAATATCCCTGTGAATGAGTTTATTTTTGAAGATGCCGTTCGTAGAGCCGGTGAAAATAACATGCCCGGAACCATGGCATCATTTTCATACATCACATCATTCAAAGTACTGGATGGTGATGTCTATATATTGAGTTTCCCATATGAGGGACATCCCCGAACCTTGTTGCGTATAAATGAGTTCGGCACCGTCACGGGACATTTCCACATCCCTGAACCCCAACGGTTGTATTTCGATATTACCGTCAACACAAAAACACAAACGATCTATTTAACCGCACCCGAAATTGGAGAAGTCCATCAAGTAAAATTGAAATAATTTGTACTTTAGTCTCAATGAAATAAACCAATTTTAATATCGATTTGAGATAAACATGGTACCAGGTACACACAATGCAATTGATGATCCCCGCAATGAAAAGGTGAAAATTTTTATTAATGGGACCCTTTTTCCTCGCGCAGATGCGAAAATTTCGGTTTTTGATAGCGGATACCTGGTCGGTGATGGCGTTTGGGAGGGAATTCGGGTCCACGGTGGAGCTTTATTGTTTGTGCATAAACACATCGATCGACTCTGGCAGGCCGCAAAAGTGATCGGCATCAATCTGCCGTTCACACAAGATCAGCTCATTGAGGACATCTACACTACATTGACAGCCAATGACATGCGCGACCATATCCACGTTCGCATCATGGTAACCCGTGGTATCAAAAAAACTCCATCGCAGGATCCCAGGCTCACCATCTCCGGACCCAATGTGGTGATTATCGCCGAGCACAAACGTGCCTCGCAAGAAACCCGAACCAATGGAATTACCCTCTTCACTTCAACTTTTCGACGAGGTTCTCCGGACTATCTGGATCCACGTTTAAATTGTCACAGCAAACTACACGAAGTACAGGCACTGATTCAGGCGTTGGAAGCCGGCGCCGATGAAGCTCTAATGCTCGATATCCATGGATTTGTGTCCACGTGCAATGCGACCAATTTTTTCATGGTAAAAAATGATGAAGTGTGGACATCCACCGGACAATATTGCATGAACGGGATCACGCGTGGACATGTAATCGAATTATGTGAGTCCAACGAAATCGTATGCCGACAAAAAAACTTTTCGTTATTTGATGTGTACGGGGCGGATGAAGCTTTTGTAACCGGTACGTTCGGCGGACTGACTCCCGTGACCAAGATCGATGGAAAACCGTTGAATAATCCTGTACCAGGAACCATGACACAACGCCTCACCAGTTTTTATGATCAACTCATCGAGTCTGAAATCCATCAATAATGACAAGTCACCAAGACATAAAAAGGGTCTCATTGTGGTCGGGTCCGCGTAACATATCAACAGCGCTGATGTATTCATTTGCCCAGCGTCCTGATACCATCGTAGTGGATGAACCCTTGTATGGATATTATCTGAGCCATAGTGATGCCAAAAACTATCACCCTGGCGCTGATGAAATCCTTCGAACCATGGAAACTGACGGGACAAAAGTTGTGGAATCGATGATAACCCGCACTGATAGTCCGGTATTGTTTTACAAAAATATGACGCATCATTTACCGGGTTTGGATAGAAATTTTCTGAGACAATTAGTCAATTTGATTCTGACCCGGGATCCCAAAGAAATGCTTCCCTCCTACGCTGATGTGATAGAAACGCCTACAATTGATGATGTCGGTTACCGGATGCATGTTGAATTATTCGAAGAATTACTTTCCAAAGACATCCCGGTAATTGTGGTTGATTCGGCGGATATTCTCAAAGATCCGAAATCATATCTGCTTAAGCTTTGTGAAGCTATTGGCATTCCGTTTGATCCGGCCATGCTCAGTTGGGAGGCGGGTCCACGTCCCGAAGACGGTAGTTGGGCACCGTATTGGTATGGCAATGTACATAAATCCACCGGATTTCAGCCATACATGCTAAAAACCAAGCCTTTCCCCGATCATCTACGTCCGTTACTTGATGAATGTAAGCCATTATATGAGATGCTTACTGCCCATAAATTGTAAGGTTTCTGGTGTGGTGGATATGTCGAAAACGAATTAGTAGCATGTATCCCTTCCCCGCGATTTATCTCTTTCAACATTGGTCTTGTAAGCTTCCCAATTATTCAAGCAAAAGTAAAGTAGAGGATTCGTGTTTTTGTTGAAGCTGCATGGGTGTCAGGTTTCCCAAACTATCATGCGGCCGATGATGGTTGTAATCTACGATAAATTCGTTGATGTGTGTGCGTACTTCTCCAAGAGTTCTGAACACGTAGGCGTTCAGAACTTCGGTACGTACGGTTTGGTTAAATCGTTCTATAAAGGCGTTTTGAGTGGGTTTACCCGCTTGAATAAATGCTAGTGTGATGTCATGATCTCTACACCACACGTCGAGCTTGGTACTAATGAGTTCCGGACCGTTGTCAACCCGGATCATCCTAGGTAACCCTCTGGACTCTTTCAGGTTTTCCAGCACCCGGATGACTCTATCTGCGGGTAAACTACTGTCGGATTCGATCCACAGTACCTGTCGGTTAAAATCATCTACGACGTTAAGCAAGCGAAAACGTCTGCCATCCCACAGGCTATCGTGCATAAAATCCATCGACCACACCTGATTAGGTGCAGCCGGTACGAACAGTTGTTGTTTGGCTCTTGCAGGAAGCCTCTTTCGTTTACGTCGTCGGATGTTCAGTCCCATGCTCGTGTAAATACGATATAAGCGTTTATGGTTGATGTAGTACCCTTGCAGCCGCAAACGATGGTACGACTTCCAAAATCCAATGCCCGGATGCCGATCCACCAGCTCTGTTAGACGGGTGATCCAAGGTTCATCTTGTTTGGTTTTCCGCACATACGTTATCGTAGAACGTGCTAAATGGGTTACTTTACTGGCCTGCAGGACGGACACACCATGGTCACGAATCAGCGACCAGGCAATTTCCTTGCGTTCTACAGGCCCCCGTACTTTTTTTCCAAGACCTGTTTGAGAGCATCGTTAACCAAGCTCAATTCCGAGAACATTCGCTTTAAACGAGCATTTTCTTCCTCGAGTTCTTTGATGCGTTTAAGTTCGTTCACACTCAATCCACCGTATTTACTACGCCATTTGTAAAAGGTAGCTTCAC
The DNA here is from genome assembly GCA_003448835.1 of Bacteroidota bacterium. Classification (GTDB taxonomy): domain Bacteria; phylum Bacteroidota; class Rhodothermia; order Balneolales; family HLUCCA01; genus UBA11400. The sequence continues at coordinate 8,006 of DLXM01000080.1, forward strand.
TGATTCCGGCTTCACGACATAATGCCGTGATTTTTTCTCCTTTTTCAGCTCGGTTGAGTAACGTGACAATTTGTGGTTCGGTAAATCGTGTCTTTTTCATGGTTATAAATTAAGAGCAATCCTCTAATTTACAATGCCGAAAAT
>DLXM01000214.1 GCA_003448835.1 Bacteroidota bacterium
AAGTGAAGGAGGGAAAAAGTGAAGGGGGGAAGAGGGGAAGGAGTGAATTGGAGGCCAAACACAAGTGCTTGTAAAGCACGCGGTCTTTGGACGGAAATCATGAATGGAAGGAATCGAAGGCAGTACACGAGCACGCAGTGCGAAGTCTAGTGCCGCAGATCGTGGAACATAGTGAAGCGAAAAACACGAGCATTGCAAATGCGAAGTCTTTTGACGAACATCGTGAGTGCAACGAGCGAAACAACGCCGAATGAAAAGGGGAAGAGGTGAAGTTTTCAACCGTTGATTGAGTCGTGCGTCTAAATCATTGTAACTCGCGAGAAGTCTTTAACACTTCAAAATCAATCAAACTATGAAAACACTGAAATCCATTCTATCTGTAGCTATATTATTACTGTTGGTAAGTAATGTATCGGCGCAAAACAAACAAAAAATGCAACGCCCTGACATGGGACCAATGATGGAAATGCCAACCGAGCTGTTCGAATCGCTGAATCTGACTGATGAACAAAAAACCAAATTGTTCGATCTTCGTCAGGAACACGCAAAAGAAGCTCAACAAATGCGAGAAGTTATGCGAAGCGGAGATATGTCTCCGAATGCAGCTCGCGATGCTCGTGCCTCAATTCGTGAAAAACACGACACACAATTAAAATCAATATTGAACGATGAACAATATTCCAAAGTGGTGGAATTCCGAAAAGAACGCCAGGGGAAAAATCGTGAAATGAGAGATAATCGTGGAAATATGCGAGACAGTACTCGTGGCGGAATGATGCAAAACCGAAATGATCGTCCACGTAACGGTCAACGAGTTAACTAAATTAATCGGGTCTGATGAGTAACATATCTGTAAATAGCATACCTTTAAACGGGTGGAATTTAATGAGCCAACTATTCCCGGCTCAGGATAATTCATCAAAAATTGCAACTACATCTATGTCCCAATCAGGCCCGAATTTTACTCAATCTGATGTTGAAAGAGAGCTGGAAACACACTATCCGGTCGTTTTTAGTATGGTGTCGGCAATGGTTTGGGGCACAGGACTCGACCCTGAAGATCTGACCCAGGATGTATTTCTTAAAGCATATCGAAAGGCCGATTCCTTTAATCAGGAAAGCCTCTTAAGTACCTGGCTCTATCGGATCGCACGAAATACCGTTATCGATGCTCAACGGAAAAGAAAATTTCGTAACTTTTTCACCGGATTTAGTATCAACAACGATGAGAATGGCATTGAACCGGCAAATCCTGAGTCGGTACATGATGAAGTTGAATCCAATGAAATTGTACATGTAGTCCGAACATCAATCGCGTCGCTTCCAGAACCATTCAAAAGTATAATTGTCTGGAGGGAAATAGAAGAACTGCCTTATGCTCAGATTTCTGAGATTACGGGTGAGTCAGAAGGAACACTAAAAAGCAGACTCTTCCACGCAAAAAAGAAATTAAAAGATATCCTTGTCTCGAAAGGACTGAATTATGACCTCGATTAAGCCCAAAAATATATTAAATATCCGTTCCATGTATCAGGATATTCAACCGGATCCCTGGGCGGTTACGCGTATGAAGGCTCGTTTACAACAAGAGAAAAAAGTCACATTAGATGATTTGGTTTCACAAATATTTAGAAAATATGTACTCGTTGCCTCTTTGGTTTTGTTAGTTCTTACACTGGTTTTAGATAGCCGATTAACAACTTTAGATGAACCACAGGATGAGATTGCAACATGGTTGTTTGGCGAGTCAACTAACGAAACTCTAATAACTGATATACCGGAATATACATTTCTGACTGAAATACAGGATTAACTATGAAAATAACTGCTAAAGTTGTTCTGCTTTTTTTGATAACATTCTTATTTGGTGTCACGGTTGGGTATTTTTTGAACGATCCCGTTTCAAAAATGCTTAAAGAAGCTGAAAAAGCTGAAATGCGTGACCGCGGACCCCAAGAGCGTGAGCATCGTGAAATGCGTATGCGTGATTATATGGTTAATGAACTAGGATTAAGTCAAGATCAAACCGAGCCGTTTTTTGAAGCAACCAGAAATAGTCGCAGAGTCATGCGAGATATAATGACCCAAACCAGAGAAGAATCTACGCGAAAAATCCGTGCCGAAGTCGATTCCTTAAATGTCATTTTGACTGAGATTTTGTCAGAAGAGCAACTTGAAAAATGGGACAAAATGCAACAGATGTATCGCCATCAACGTGGGCCGGGAAATGAAAATGGTCCGGGACCACGGCCTTAACTGCAGGTTTTTGGTTCGATCGACAATGATTATTAGCTAAAGATTTTAAGTACCATCGCTTTTTCTGTTGGTTTTATTTTAACCACCATATGTACATGTCATAAGGCGTCACATTGGGTTTCAGTGAACGGGTGCCACGCTTCGCATCAGATATGACATAAATCTAACATTGAATGTCGCCGTAAAAAATGGAGACACACAACTAAGCTAGACTACCAGATTTGAGTATCTGAAATGATTTTTTCACCTTCATTCTGACTTATTGTTAATCCAGCCTGTTATTTCAAATTAGAAATAACAAATAAAAAGCGCTTTTCTGTGTATATTATGGGTCTGTCAATGAGAGCTTGAATGCTTATATTCTGTTATATAATTTCATCTAAATTCAGAACTTAAACCTACTCACGATTATGTCAACTATTTCGGAATCATTTTTCCCGCCTTTGAACCAGTTTACTGAAGACGAAACCATGCTTAAAGAAGCTGCAGCTGATTTTGCAAAATCAATGGTTGCTCCACTCGTGCATGAAATGGATCAACAGGCTAAACTGAATCCGGATCTGATTAAGGCATTTTTTGAATTAGGTTTGATGGGTATCGAAATCCCGGAAAAATATGATGGTGGTGGCGGGACTTTTTTCATGTCCATTCTGGCCATCGAAGAAATTTCAAAAGTGGATGCATCCGTTGGAGTATTTATGGATGTTCAGAACACATTGGTCAACAATGCATTCAATCGTTGGGCCAGTGAGGATGTCAAATCGCGATATTTACCATTGTTAGCAAATTCCAAAGTGGGAGCATACGCACTTTCTGAGGCAAGTTCAGGTAGTGATGCCTTTGCTTTAAAGCTCAAAGCGACTCAGAAAGGTGATCAATATTTGTTGAATGGACACAAATTATGGATTACCAATGGTAACGAAGCTGAGATTTTCCTTGTCTTTGCAAATATAAATCCGGAAGCCGGATATAAAGGAATTACGGCATTTGTGGTTGAAAAAGGAACACCTGGATTCTCAATCGGTAAGAAAGAAGACAAATTGGGGATTCGTGCCAGCTCAACAACTGAACTTATTTTTGAAGATTGTGTGGTTCCGGCTAAGAATGTCCTGGGTGAAGTTGGAAAAGGATATAAAGTTGCCATTGAAACTTTGAATGAAGGTCGGATTGGAATTGGTGCTCAAATGATTGGAATCGCCCAAGGCGCTTTTGATGCTGCGGTAGCCTACACAAAGGAACGTAAGCAATTTGGCAAAGCCATATCATCGTTTCAGGGGATGCAGTTTGAAATCGCAAAAATGGCAACGGACATTGAAACCGCTCGTTTGTTAGTTTATAATGCTGCTCGATTAAAACAAGCGGGACAACCATTCCTCAAAGAAGCGGCGATGGCAAAATATTATGCATCTGAAGTCGCTGAAAGTGTCTCATCACGTGCAGTAGATATGTTTGGTGGATATGGATATACGAAAGAATATCCCGCTGAAAAATATTACCGTGATGCTAAAATCGGTAAAATTTACGAAGGAACTTCCTTTATGCAGCTACAAACCATTGCAAAACTGATTTTGGATTAAAATCAGTCAGAAATGACTGGTAATTGATCTTAATTTCGTCCCGTGAAAAACGATGATCGGATCATTAATGGTAGTTCATTTATTTCGTCGCGGACAAAAGGATGAATGGCTTGGTTTTGGGCTAAAAATCAGGTCAAAAACGGATTGATGATCTGCAGATTTTGGATTTTTTGTCCATGTTGTAGGTCCTCGGAGTATAATGTGTCACATCCTGAAGTTAGTGCTGCAGCTATGATCAGACTATCATAAAACGAATACTTATAACGCTCACTTATATAAAGTGCCTCATCAAAAAGACTTTGAGTGGGTAAGACTTCCCACAAGTGGTATAAAATGGACTGGATATAGTCTTGCAGATCGTCAGGTTTGAATTTTACTTCAAATTTTCTGGTCGCAATGTTTATGAATTCCTGGATGACTTGAGAACTTATAACACCGGACTGGTTATCAAGAGCTGATTCAATGAGTTTTGTGGCAATCATTCGCTTATTCGGGTCGCGTGAATCGTGATTGTAGACAAAAATATTAGTATCCAGAAAAAATCGTGACATGGATGATTACCTTCTTTCGTTCATTTCGTCACGAGAATAATGTCGCCCGGCTTCGACATAGGTTATCCTTTCCATGACCTTATGGAATTCAACGATCTTGTTTGATTCAGCAACGTATTTCTCCAGCCAATCACGGAATCGATTGTTTAATGTGGTCGATTCCAAAGTCGCTTTTAAACGAGCTTTTTCAATGAGTTTCTCATCCGCGGTAAAAGTAATATTTTTCATTATATGTAATTAGTGTACACGAGTTTCGTGTAAATTATACTGATTACAATCCTGAAATTCAACTCGATTTCATAAAAAAAAGGAGTAAGGCTGCGTTAATTGTTGCAATCTTACTCTTGTTATTCGTCAATGACTTGCAGAATAGTTGTATTAATTAATTTTGAATCTAAGCACTCTGAGTTAAGTTGAACTTGAACCCGCGACCCCAACCTTG